>NZ_JBHMCY010000029.1:0-41234 GCF_042430725.1 Streptomyces cinereospinus
GTCGAGCCCGCGTCGGCCGCCGGGGCCGGGGCGGCCGCCGGCTCGGCGCGGCGGGTAAGCGGCCAGGAAGCACCGGAGCGCGCCGGCGGGCGCGCGGCGCCGGAAAACGCTTGTGGGAGCGCTCTCAGGTTCGGCAGCATGCCTGGATGACCACCACACCTCACGCTCCCGCCGTGCGCCCCTACCGCCCCGAGGACCGGGCGGCCCTGGACGACATCTGCGTCCGCACCGCCCACGTCGGCCAGGACAGCCGCCCCCACTACCGCGACCCCGGGATCTTCCCCGCCACCTTCGCCGCCCCGTACGTCCACCTGGAGCCGGAGCTCGCCTTCGTCCTCGACGACGGGCACGGGCGGGCGGTCGGGTACGTCCTGGGCACCGCGGACACCCCGCGGTTCGTCGCGGAGTTCCGCGCGAAGTGGCTGCCGCTGGTCGCGGACGCGTACCCGGACCCGGTCGGGGAGCCCGCCACGCCCGACGAGTCGATCGTGCGGCTGCTGCACCGGCCGGAGCGCATGATCGTGCCGGAACTGGCGGACCATCCGGCGCACCTGCACATCGACCTGCTCCCCGCGTGGCAGCGCCGCGGCCACGGCCGGGCCCTGATGCACCGGTTCCTGCGCGCCCTGGCGGACGCCGGGGTCCCGGCCGTGCATCTGAGCATGGCCACGGCGAACACCGCCGCGCGGGCGTTCTACGACCGTCTGGGCTTCCGTCCGATCGACGTGCCCGACCCGGGCCCGGTGACGTATCTGGGCCGCACGACGAGGACCGCGGAGTGAGACCCGCTCCGCACGGCGGGCCGCCTCAGGCCCGCAGCCCCCGCACCACCAGCTCCACCACCGCCGCGAAGTCCGCCGCCGCCTCCGGCCGCGCCCACTCCGGCGCGTGACAGGGGTCGTGGAAGCGGCCGGTGGCGTGGAACACCGCGCGGGCGGCGGTCTCCGGGTCGGTGGCGGCGAAGACGCCCGCCGCCACCCCCTCCCGGACGATCCGGGCCAGCTGGGCGGTGAGTTCGGCGATGTGCGCAGCAACGGCCTCACCGCTCTCCCCGGTCAGCACCGTGTACGTCGCGAACAGCTCCGGATCGTCGCCCGCCTTGCGGCGCTTGGCGTCGAACAGCCCGCGCAGCCAGGCCCGCAACCGCGCCTCCGGGTCGCGGTCCCCGGCGGCGATCTCGGCGAGCGCCTCGGCGGTGCGGTCCAGCCACCGCTTCGTGACCGCCTCGCGCAGCGCGGCCTTGGTGCGGAAGTGCCGGTACACGCTGCCGTGGCTGACGCCGAGCGCGCGGGCCACGTCGACCACGGTGGCCTTGGCCGGGCCGTGGCGGCGCAGCACCTCCTCGGTCGCCTCCAGGATGCGTTCGCCGGTCAGCGGCTCGCCGGTCGGGGACATGGGGATGACGGCACCCTCCGCCCGGATCAGCGCTCGCTGTCGAGGTGCGCCATCTGCTGCGCCGGGTAGCGGTCGCCCGCCGCCGCGTCCGCCGGGACGGCCTCCTCGACGGCCCGCAGGTCGGCCTCGTCCAGCACCACGTCCAGCGCGCCCAGCGCCTCCGCCAGCCGGTCCCGGCGCCGGGCGCCGACCAGCGGCACGATGTCCTCGCCGCGCGAGAGCACCCAGGCGACGGCGAGCTGCGCGACGCTCACGCCCTTCCGCCCGGCGATCGCGCGCAGCGCCTCCACCAGGTCCAGGTTGTGCCGCAGGTTCTCGCCCTGGAAGCGGGGCGACAGCGCCCGGAAGTCGTTCGCGGCGAGTTGCCGGCCGGCGCCGAAGTGGCCGGAGATCAGCCCGCGCGAGAGCACGCCGTACGCGGTGATCCCGATGCCCAGTTCCCGGGCGGCCGGCAGGATCTCGGCCTCGATGCCGCGCGAGAGCAGCGAGTACTCGATCTGGAGGTCGCAGATCGGGGCGGTGGCGGCGGCCCGGCGGAGCGTCTCGGCGCCGACCTCGCTGAGCCCGATGTGCCGGACGTACCCCTTCTCGACCAGCTCCGCGATCGCGCCGACCGTCTCCTCGACGGGCACGTCCGGGTCCAGCCGGGCGATCCGGTAGACGTCGATGTGGTCGACGCCGAGGCGCTGGAGCGAGTACGCGGCGAAGTTGCGCACGGCGGCCGGGCGGCCGTCGTAGCCGGCCCAGCCGCCGTCCGGGTCGCGCAGGGCGCCGAACTTCACGCTGAGCAGCGCCCGTTCCCGCCGGGCGGCGGGCGCGGAGCGCAGGGCCTCGCCGATCAGCAGCTCGTTGTGGCCCATACCGTAGAAGTCACCGGTGTCGAGCAGGGTGACGCCCGCTTCGAGGGCCGCGTGGACGGTCGCCACGGACTCGGTGCGGTCCGCGTCGCCGTACAGCGCGGACATGCCCATGCAGCCGAGGCCGAGGGCGGAGACCTGGGGGCCGGTGGTTCCGAGGGTGCGGGTCCGCGTCGTCATGCCTCCACCATGCCCCGGAGGCTGACAGATTTCAACGTCTGTCAGTTGTCAGTCGCCGGCCCGGTGAAGAGCCCCGCTGCGTTCGACAGGGTCAATGGCCGCCCGGACAATGGGAGATGTCGGCGTGCAGTCACCCCGGCGGCGCCTGCCGCCGGCCGAGCGGCCCCTCTGCGCCGCCCGAGGAGGCGCGCCATGACCGTCCGCATCGCCACGTTCAACGCCGAGAACCTCTTCCGCCGCCTCAAGGTCTTCGCACTCCAGGAGGACGAGGAGCGGCAGGAAGTGCTGGAGGACTACACCGAGTTGGTCTCACTCCTCGAACAGGAGAGTTACGCGCGCGACCGGAAGCGGATCGCCGCGCTCATCAAGAAGCACGCGGTCTACGACGGCGACCGGGACAGCACGCGGCAGTTCTCCGTCCAGGAGACCCGCGGCCGGCACACGCTGTTCAGCGTGCGGCGCCGCCAGGACGACGTCGTCGTCGACGTCGAGGCGGAGGGCCGCGCGGACTGGACGGGCTGGGTGGACCTCGTCCGCGACGACCTCGACTGGCCCGCCGTGCGCAACACCGGCCGGGTGGTGTCCGAGGTCGACGCGGACATCCTGCTCCTGGTGGAGGTCGAGGACCGGCTCACGCTGGAGCGCTTCAACACGCAGGTCCTGGCCGGCGCGCTCGGCAGGCGGCCGTACCCCTACAACATGCTGGTCGACGGCAACGACGGCCGCGGCATCGACGTCGCGCTCCTCAGCCGCCACCCCATCACGTCCGTCCGGCCGCACGTCTTCGACCCCGACCCGGAACGTCCCGGCGAGCACCTGTTCAGCCGCGACTGCCCCGAGTTCGAGATCCAGCTCAACGGCACGCCCCTGGTGCTCCTCGGCAACCACCTCAAGAGCAAGGCCAACGACGACCCGGTGCTGCGCCTGGCCCAGGCCAGGCGGGTCGCGGAGATCTACGAGGCCGCCCGGGAGCGCACCCCGCACGTCGCGGTCGCCGGGGACCTCAACGACCATCCGGAGAGCGAGCCGGTCGAGGCGCTGCTGGACACCGGCCTGCGCGACGCGATGAGCCACTCCGCCTACCGGGGAGTCCCCGGCACCTACGCCCCCTGCGACACGGAGCAGCGCAAGATCGACTACCTGCTGTTCCCGCCGCCCCTGTGGCACCGCGTGCAGCACGTCGGTCTGGAGACGCGCGGGATCTTCTGGTTCCCGCCCCCGGAGATCAAGCACTTCGACGAGGTGACGTCGAAGGCCACCGCGGCCTCCGACCACGCCGCGCTCTACGCGGACCTGGACATGTGAGACGAAAGCGCGGCTCCCCGCCCCCTCAGGGGCGCGGGGAACCGCGCGGTGGGCCCGGTGCGGCGCGCACCCGGCGGGAGGACCCCGGCCGGGCGGGCGCGCCGCGCCGATCGGCCAGTGCCGCGGCAGGCGACGTTTGCGCCGCGACGGCGGACGCCGCCTGCCGCGGCGCTAGCAGCCGACCAGACGCGCGGCCAGGTAGCCCTCGATCTGGTCCAGCGACACGCGCTCCTGCTTCATGGTGTCGCGCTCGCGCACGGTCACCGCGTTGTCCTCCAGGGTGTCGAAGTCGACCGTCACGCAGTACGGCGTGCCGATCTCGTCCTGGCGGCGGTAGCGGCGGCCGATGGCGCCCGCGTCGTCGAACTCGATGTTCCAGTTCTGCCGCAGCGTCTGGGCGAGGCCCTTGGCCTTCGGCGACAGCTCGGGGTTGCGCGACAGCGGCAGCACGGCGACCTTCACCGGGGCGAGGCGGTGGTTCAGGCGCAGCACGGTGCGCTTCTCCATCTTGCCCTTGGCGTTGGGCGCCTCGTCCTCGACGTAGGCGTCGAGCAGGAACGCCAGCATCGCGCGGCCGACACCGGCCGCGGGCTCGATGACGTACGGCGTCCAGCGCTCGCCGGCCTCCTGGTCGAAGTAGGACAGGTCCTGGCCGGACGCCTTGGAGTGGGCGCCGAGGTCGTAGTCGGTGCGGTTGGCGACACCCTCCAGCTCGCCCCACTCGCTGCCGCCGAAGCGGAAGCGGTACTCGATGTCGGCGGTGCGCTTGGAGTAGTGGGAGAGCTTCTCCTTGGGGTGCTCGTACCAGCGCATGTTCTCCTCACGGAGACCCAGGCCGGTGTACCAGTTCCAGCGCTGCTCCATCCAGTACTCGTGCCACTGCTCGTCCTCGCCCGGCTTGACGAAGAACTCCATCTCCATCTGCTCGAACTCGCGGGTGCGGAAGATGAAGTTGCCCGGCGTGATCTCGTTGCGGAACGACTTGCCCATCTGGGCGATGCCGAACGGCGGCTTGCGGCGCGAGGTGGTCTGCACCTGGGCGAAGTTGGTGAAGATGCCCTGCGCGGTCTCGGGCCGCAGGTAGGCGACGGAGCCGGAGTCCTGGGTCGGCCCGAGGTGGGTCGACAGCAGGCCGGAGAACTGCTTGGGCTCGGTGAACTGGCCCTTGGTGCCGCAGTTCGGGCAGTTGATGTCGGCCAGGCCGTTCTCGGGGAAGCGGCCCTTCTTCTCCTCGTACGCCTCCTCCAGGTGGTCCGCGCGGAACCGCTTGTGGCAGGAGGTGCACTCGGTCAGCGGGTCGGTGAAGGTGGCGACGTGGCCGGAGGCGACCCAGACCTCGGAGGCCAGGATGACGGACGAGTCGATACCGACGACGTCCTCGCGCGACGTCACCATGTAGCGCCACCACTGGCGCTTGAGGTTCTCCTTCAGCTCGACACCCAGCGGACCGTAGTCCCAGGCGGCACGCTGGCCGCCGTAGATCTCACTGCAGGGGAATACGAAGCCACGGCGCTTGCTCAGGCTGACGATGGTGTCGATCTTGTCGGCGGCCACGGTGCTCTCTTCATTACGACGACGGGCGACGAAGCGAGATTGCTTCCAGCGAATGCTTCAGGTTACCGGCGCGGACTCCCCCTGAACCAAATCGGGCTCCTCCGGAGCCGGATCGGCACTTTGTTGACAACCGTTTCCAATTTCGTTGAAAATGACTCTCATGAACATACGACGACGCCTGCTCCCCACGGCCGCGCTGACCGCGCTCGGCCTCACCGCCGTCTCCGCCTGCTCCGGCGACGGCACGGGCACGGGCGCGGGCGCGGGCACGGGCAACACGGACGCGTTCGACGTCGTCGCGTCGTTCTACCCGATGCAGTTCCTCGCCGAGCGGATCGGCGGGGACCTCGTGAACGTCACCACCCTGACCGAGCCCGGCCAGGAGCCGCACGACCTGGAGATCAGCGCCCGGCAGACCGCGCAGCTCCAGGAGGCGGACGCCGTCCTCTACCTCAAGAGCCTCCAGCCCGCCGTCGACGAGGCCGTCGGCCAGGCCGACGTGCCGGCGAAGATCGACGCTGCCTCCCTCACCGAACTGGAGGACCACGGCGGCGTCGAGCACGAGCACGCCGGCGAGGAGCACGCGCCGTCCGAGGAGGAGGAGGAGGAGGAGCACGCCCTCGATCCGCACGTCTGGCTGGACCCGGTGAAGTACGCCGAGATCGCCCGGGGCGTCGGCGCCGCCTTCGAGAAGGCCGACCCCGGCCACGCGGCCGACTACCGGAAGAACACGGCCGCGCTGGTCGGCGAGTTGAACGAGCTGGACACCGAGTTCGAGACCGGGCTGCGCGACACCGCCACCAAGGTCTTCTTCACCAACCACACCGCCTTCGGCTACCTCGCCGAGCGCTACGGCCTGACCCAGGAGGCCATCTCCGGCCTCGACCCGGAGTCGGAGCCGAGCCCCGCCCGGATCAAGGAACTCCAGGAGGAGGCCAAGGCCGACGGCGTGACCACCGTCTTCTACGAGACACTGGTCAGCGACAAGACCGCGAAGACGCTCGCCGAGGACGCCGGCCTCAGGACCGACGTGCTGGACCCGCTGGAAGGCATCACCGACCGGTCCGAGGGCGACGACTACGTCCAGGTCATGCGGTCCAACCTCAGCGCGCTGAAGACGGCCCTCGGCGCCAAGTGATCGTTACGGAGGCCACAGTGAGCGAGCCCGTCATATCCCTGCGCGGCGTCCACGCCCAGCTGGGCTCGCGCCCCGTCCTGCGCGGCATCGACCTCACCGCCCACCGCGGCGAGGTCGTCGCGCTGCTCGGCGCGAACGGCTCGGGCAAGTCGACGGCGGTGCGCACCGTCATCGGGCAGGTGCCGGCCGGCGCCGGGCGGATCGAGTTGTTCGGCACCCCGCGGGACCGGTTCCGCGACTGGGCGCGGGTGGGCTACGTCCCGCAGCGCACGACGGCCGCGGGCGGGGTGCCCGCCACGGTGGCGGAGGTCGTCTCCTCCGGCCGGCTGGCCAGGGCCCGCTTCGGGATGCTGCGCCGGGCGGACCGCGCGGCCGTGCGCCGCGCCCTGGAGCTGGTCGGCATGGCCGACCGGGCCCGGGACTCGGTCAGCGCCCTCTCCGGCGGCCAGCACCAGCGCGTGCTGATCGCCCGCGCCCTGGCCGGCGAACCCGAACTGCTGATCATGGACGAGCCGATGGCGGGCGTCGACCTGGCCAGCCAGGAGGTGCTCGCCGCGACCCTGCGCGAACAGGTCGCCCAGGGCGCGACCGTGCTGCTCGTCCTGCACGAACTGGGCCCGCTGGAGCCCTTGATCGACCGGGCGGTGGTGCTGCGCGACGGCTGCGTCCTGCACGACGGCCCGCCCCCGAAGGCGGTCGGCCAGCACGCTCCCCCAAGCACTCAACTCCGTTCGTGCAGGGGGTGCCCCCACCCCGGCCACGACCACGTCCATCCGCACGCGGCCCACGACGCCGAGCCGATCCGGACGGGACTGCTGAGCTGATGGAATTCCTGAACTACGACTTCATGCAGCGGGCCCTGCTCGCCGCCGTCCTGGTCGGCATCACCGCCCCCGCGGTCGGCATCTACCTGGTGCAGCGCCGCCAGGCCCTGATGGGCGACGGCATCGGCCACGTCGCCATGACCGGCGTCGGCCTGGGCTTTTTGCTCTCCTGGTCCCCGGTCTGGATGGCGACCCTGGTCTCCGTCCTGGGCGCGGTCCTGATGGAGCTGATCCGCTGGTACGGCAGGACCCGCGGCGACATCGCCCTGGCGATGCTCTTCTACGGCGGCATGGCCGGCGGTGTGATGTTCATCAACCTCGCGCCCACGGGCTCCAACGCCAACCTCACCTCGTACCTCTTCGGCTCCCTGTCGACGGTCTCGGAGTCGGACGTCACGGCGATCTGCGTGCTGGCCGCCTTCGTGGTGCTCGTCACCCTCGGACTGCGCCGCCAGCTCTTCGCGGTCAGCCAGGACGAGGAGTTCGCGCGGGTCACCGGGCTGCCGGTGCGCGCCCTGAACCTGCTGACGGCGATCACGGCGGCGGTGACCGTGACGGTCGCGATGCGCGTGGTCGGGCTGCTGCTGGTGTCCGCGCTGATGGTGGTGCCCGTGGCCGCCGCCCAGCAGCTCACCCGCAGCTTCGCGGCGACCTTCGCCGTCGCGGTCGCCATCGGCGTGGCGGTCACCCTCGGCGGCACGGTCACCTCCTACTACCAGGACGTTCCGCCCGGCGCGACCATCGTGCTGCTGACCATCGGGGCGTTCGTCGTCATGACCGCGCTGGCGGCTCCGCTGGCCCGGCGCCGGGCGCGGGCGGCGGCCGCGGCGCAGCCCGCCGGGGACCCGGCGGAGTGCGCTATTCCGGCCACGCGTGCGGCCGGGGACGGACTCGGCGTCTGACCCCGCACGATCCGGGCTGGCACAATGGCCCGGCAGACGCAGAGGCAAGGAGGCAACCGGTGACCACCGCTGGACCGCCCGTGAAGGGCCGCGCCACGCGGCAGCGCGCCGCCGTGGCGGCAGCCCTGGAAGAAGTCGACGAGTTCCGCAGCGCGCAGGAACTGCACGACATGCTCAAGCACAAGGGCGACTCCGTCGGGCTCACCACCGTCTACCGCACCCTGCAGTCCCTCGCCGACGCCGGCGAGGTCGACGTCCTGCGCACCGCCGACGGCGAGTCCGTCTACCGCCGGTGCTCCTCCGGCGAACACCACCACCACCTCGTCTGCCGCTCCTGCGGCAAGGCCGTCGAGGTGGAGGGCCCCGCGGTGGAGACCTGGGCGGAGGCCATCGCCGCCGAGCACGGCTACGTCAACGTGGCCCACACGGTGGAGATCTTCGGCACCTGCGCGGACTGCGCGCGGGCGGCGGCGGAGATCTGACCGCGCCCGCCCGCTCAGGGCAGCATGTCGCCGCGGTCCAGGCACCGGTAGGAGCCGTCCTCGTTCCGCCCGACGCTGTCGTAGGACCAGCAGTGCAGCATCGGCGCGAGTGTCCACGTCCGCAGCACGACGAGGGCCGCGACGCAGGCGGCGGCGATCCACCCGGCGTACGACCGCGGTCCGGACAGCAGGACGCCGCCCGCGGTGACCAGGACGGCGATCACCAGCATCATGACGACCACCGGGGCCGGGTTCTGGTCCAGCCACGGAGCGGTGTCGACCTCGATCGTGCCGCCGAAGGCGAACAGCACCACCAGCACGGCGAAGGCGAACACGACGGCCGCCGCACAGCCCCGGACGATCCTCGTGCGGCGCCTGACGGGATCCCGCCCCGTGTCCGTGTCCGTGTCCATGGCCATGGGGCGGGATCGTACCGGCAGTAATGATCAGCTCTGCTGCTCGCCCTCCATGGCCAGCAGCTCCTCGTTCGGGATCGCCCCGCCGAACCGGCGGTCGCGGGAGGCGTACTCCACGCAGGCGCGCCACAGGTCGCGGCGGTCGAAGTCCGGCCACAGCACGTCCTGGAAGACCATCTCGGCGTACGCGCTCTGCCACAGCAGGTAGTTGGACGTGCGCTGCTCGCCGCTGGGCCGCAGGAACAGGTCGACGTCCGGCATGTCCGGGTAGTACAGGTACTTCTGGAGGGTCTTCTCGGTCACCTTGGACGGGTCCAGGCGCCCGGCCTTCACGTCCTCGGCGAGGGCCTGCGCGGCGTCGGCGATCTCCGCGCGGCCGCCGTAGTTCATGCAGAAGTACAGGGTGAGCCGGTCGTTGTCCTTGGTCTGCTCCTGGGCGACCTGGAGCTCCTTGGCGACCGACTTCCACAGCCTGGGCATCCGGCCCACCCAGCGCACCCGGATGCCGAGTCCGTCGAGCTGGTCGCGGGTCTTGCGGATGAAGTCGCGGTTGAAGTTCATCAGGAAGCGCACCTCGTCCGGCGACCGCTTCCAGTTCTCGGTGGAGAAGGCGTACAGCGAGATCGCGCCGACGCCCATCTCGATCGCGCCCTGGAGCACGTCCAGCACCCGCTCGGCACCGACCTTGTGCCCCTCGGTGCGCGGCAGCCCGCGCTCCTTGGCCCAGCGTCCGTTGCCGTCCATGACGATCGCCACATGGCGGGGCACCAGCTCACCGGGCAGCCTCGGCGCGCGGGCACCGGACGGATGCGGCTCCGGCGTCGTGTACTCGCGCCGCTGGCGCCCCAGGAACCCGCGTACGGCCATCTGCTTCTCGTCTCCCTCAGCTCTTACTTTTCCACGTACCGAAGTGAGCGCAGCCCGCGCTCCAGGTGCCAGTGCAGATACGCGGACACCAGTCCGCTGCCCTCGCGCACGTGCCGCGGCGCGCAGGCGTCCGCGGTCTCCCAGTCTCCCGTAAGCAGCGCCCCGAGCAGTTCCAAGGTCTGCGGTGCGGGTACGACGCTGCCCGGCACCCGGCAGTCCACGCAGACCGAGCCGCCGGAGGCGACCGAGAAGAACCGGTTCGGGCCGGGCAGCCCGCACTTGACGCAGTCGCTGAAGCTGGGCGCGTAGCCGTTGACGGCCAGGGAGCGCAGCAGGAAGGCGTCGAGGACGAGGTGCGGGGCGTGCTCGCCGCGGGCGAGGGTGCGCAGGGCGCCGACCAGCAGCAGGTACTGCTGCACGGCCGGCTCGCCCTCGTGGTCCGTGAACCGCTCCGCCGTCTCCAGCATCGCCGTCCCGGCGGTGTAGCGCGCGTAGTCGGTCACGATCCCGCCGCCGTAGGGGGCGATGGTCTCGCTCTGCGTGCACAGCGGCAGCCCGCGGCCCACCAGCTCGCTGCCCCGGGCGAAGAACTGCACGTCGACGTGGGAGAAGGGCTCCAGCCGGGCACCGAACTTCGACTTGGTCCGCCGCACGCCGCGCGCCACCGCCCGCACCCGCCCGTGCCCCCGGGTGAGCAGCGTGATGATCCGGTCGGCCTCACCCAGCTTCTGGGTGCGCAGCACGACGCCGTCGTCCCGGAACAGACTCATGCGGCCCATTCTCCCCTACGGGCACGGCCCCTCCTTCAAGGCGCCTCACCCCGGCTGCGGGCGTTCGCGTACGCCGTCGCCGCGCTCAGCCGCTCCGCCGCGGTCGCCTCCCGCAGCGCCTGCGGGTCGCAGTCCCACTCCTTCCCGCCGCCGACGGCTCTCAGCTGCACGTACGGCCCCTCGTGCCCCATGACGATCCCGACCTTCTCGCTGCGGGTGTCCACGGCGTAGGCGCCGACCGGCGGCTTCGGCGGCTTCTTCGGCTTCATCGGCTTCCGGCCTTTTCCCCTGGATCTGCAATTGCATCACCGTGTGGTTCCCCGGCCCGTTCGGGTTTCACTCTTCGCGACCTGCCGGCCACCCACTGCCCCTACACTCGGCAGAACCCGGCCGTGGTCCGGCGCTCAGCGTTCGGAGAGCGGCGCCGGTGCCTCCTGGACCGTCCAGCCGTTGCCGTCGGGGTCCTGGAAGAAGAGGAAGGCGTTCCACTTCTCCTCGCCCCGGCCCGCCGCCCAGCCGGCCGCGCCCACGTGCAGGACCGGTGTCACCTCCACGCCGCGCCCCGCCAGCTCGGCCCTGGCCGCCTCGATGTCCGTGACGCACAGTTGCAGGCCCTGGAGCGCACCGGGGAGCATCCGGGGCCGGCCCGGCGAGTCGGGCAGGCCGGACTCCAGCACGATGGAGCAGTGCGAGCCGGGCGGGGTGAGCTGGACGAAGCGGCCGACGCCCTCGAAGAACGACGCGTCGACGTCGGCGCGGAACCCGCACCGGTCGCGGTAGAAGGCCTTGGCCCGGTCCAGGTCGGTGACCGGTACGGCGACCACCTCAAGGGTCCATTCCATGCGCGCACCTCCTCGGCCATGGTCGGCGCCGGCCGGCGCGGCGGCCACCCGGCCGTCCGCCGCGCGCTCACCTCAGCCGGCCGCGAACCCGCGCACGTACCGGCGCTGCCACGGCGTCTCCACCGCCCGGCGGTGGTAGTGCGCGCGGACGTACGCCACGGCCCGGCCGGGCGGTACGCCGTCCAGCACCGCCAGGCAGGCCAGCGCCGTCCCCGTCCGCCCGCGCCCGCCGCCGCACGCGATCTCCACCGGCTCGGCGGCGGCCCGCTGCCAGGCCCCGGTCAGCACCGCCCGGGCGTCGGCCCGGTCCTTCGGCAGCCGGAAGTCGGGCCAGTGCAGCCAGCGCGCCTCCCACGGGAAGGCCCCCGGCGGCCCGCCCAGCAGGTAGACGCCGTACGCCGGGGCGGGCGCCGCCGGGTCGAGGGGGCGGCGCAGGCCCCGCCCGCGGATCAGGCGGCCCGAGGGCAGCCGGAGGACTCCGGGCATTCCGTCGTGCCAGCCGCTGGAGGTCGTCATGGGGTCATTCGAGCGGGTGCGCCGCGCGCGGGCAACCGCGTCCGGCGGACCGGCGGTGCCGGTGGGGGCGTACGCGCTGACGGACGGGCGCGGCGGACGGACACCGCCGCGCCGGGACCGCCCGTCACCGCCCCGCCGTCGCCGACGTCCTCGGCCACGCCGTCCGGGCCGTCGGGGCGGCCACGGACGGGCAACTGCTGGACGGGGTGGACCGGGCCGCGGCCGTGGCCGGGCTGGAGGACCGCCCGGCCCACGACAGGGGCGGCGTGCCGGGCTCCCCGTCCCTCGGCGTGCCGGCTCGGACCGGGACGAGTCCTCCATGGCGACACTGCCGCAGGGCGGGTCCGCCGCCGTCCGGTCCGCTCCGCCACGGAAGTGAACCGTCGTCACCGCGCCGCGCGCCCCGCACGTCCGGGCGCGCGGCGCGGTGAGACGGCGCGACGACGGTGAACGGCCGGACCGGGCCGGCTCCCGCCGTCGCGTGCCGCCCCCGGGCGCCGCCCCCAGGCGCATACGCCATTCGCGTGCGCCGCCTTGACCGCCTCCGGAGCCGCTCCTATCGTCGCGCTCAGCGCCAGACGTAGAACGTCGTACGTCCCTATCATCCGACCGCCTTCCCCCACCTTTCGGAGGATCCGTGCGCGACGTGACCCGCGACGTGCCGGCGCAGCACCGCCGGTCGTTCCTGAAGTACTCCGGCGCGCTGGGCGCGGCCGGTGCCGTGTCCGCGCCGCTGGCGGCCTGCACGGCGGGCCCGGAGTCCACGATCGACACCGGCGACGGGGGCCGCGGCGCGAACCGGACGCTGACGGCGGTCATCGGCTACGGCAACGACGGCACCTGGGATCCCACGCAGACCGCGTCGGCGTTCTGCATGGCCGCCAACCACCACGTCTACGAGGGGCTGCTGGACACCGACCCGATCTCCCGGCAGCCGTACCCCGCGCTGGCGACCGAGGTGCCCGCCGACCCCACCGCCACCGCCTGGACCTTCGCCCTGCGTCCGGGCGCCGCCTTCCACGACGGCCGGCCGGTCACCGCCGACGACGTCGTCTTCGTCTTCGACCGGATCCTCGACCCGGGCACCCAGACCCTGGCCAAGGGGTTCTTCGAGCCGTGGCTGAAGGAGGTGCGCAAGGTCGACGCGCGGACCGTGCGGCTGCTGCTGAGGTTCCCCTTCCCCGAAGGGGTCTCCCGGCTCACCCTGGCGAAGATCATGCCGAAGCACGTGTTCTCCCGGCCCGGCGCCTGGAACGACGCGATCCGGGGGCTGGCGGTGGGATCGGGCCCGTACCGGCAGAGCGCGCACCACCCGAAGTCCAACACCGTCTTCGAGGCCTTCGCCGGGTACAACGGCCCCCGCCCGCCCGCCTTCCGGAAGATGAACTGGCTGACGATCGTCGACGCCGCGCCGCGGGTCGCGCGGATCTCCGGCACCAGCGCGGGCGCGCAGATCGCGGACAACATCCCGTACGCCGACATCGGGCAGCTGGAGCGCGGCGGGCTGACGGTGGCGGGCGGGGCCGGGATGAACAACCTGTTCCTGATGTTCAACACCCGGCACCCGCCGTTCGACGACGTGCGGGTCCGGCAGGCGCTGCGCTACGCCATCGACAGCGACACGATGGTGGAGGTGGCCCTGAAGGGGCACGGCAAGCCGTCGACGTCGTTCCTCGACGAGGCCAACCCGGCCTACCGGCGGGCCGGGACCGTCTACGACCACGACCCCGGCAGGGCCAGGGCGCTGCTGGCGCAGGCCGGGGTCAGCGGGCTGCGGATCGAGCTCCTCGCCGCGAACGTCAGCTGGATCGTGGACTGCCTGCCGACGATCAAGGCGTCCTGGGACGCGATCGGGGTGCGCACGACGCTCGCGCCGCAGGAGACCACGGCCGTCTTCACCAAGCTGGACCAGCGGCGGGACTACCAGGTGGTGGCCGCCGCCTCGAACCCCAACCAGTTCGGGCTCGACGCCGACCTGATCATGCGGTACAACCACGGCCCCGGGAACCTCTGGATGCGGTACGCCCGCTGGGCCGGCCACCCGGTCGCCCGGCGGCTGTTCCGGGACATGGACCGGGCCACCCGGGAGACGGACCCGGCCCGCAAGAGGACGCTGATCCAGGAGTACGTCGACGTCGTCGCCGAGCAGGGCGTGCTCTACCCGGTGGTCCACAACGAGCTGATGACGGCCTGGGACCCGGACGACCTCGCCGGGATGAGGGCGCAGCCCTACCCGGGCATCAACGTCCTCCAGGCCGAGTGGGCCTAGCCGTGGCCGCCGTCCTGCGGATCCTGGCCCGCCGCGTTCTGCTGCTCGTGCCGCTGATGCTCGGCATCGTGCTGTTCGTCTTCCTGGTGATGCGGTTCTCCGACGCCGACCCGGCGTCCGCGTTCTTCCAGGGCGCCAACCCCACCCCCCGGCAGCTGCACGACTTCCGCGAGGAGCACGGCCTGCTCGACCCGCTGCCGGTGCGCTACGCCGCCTTCCTCGGCGACCTGCTCCACGGCGACCTGGGCACCAGCGCCCTGACCCGGGGCGAGGTGGCCGACCAGGTGCTGACCGCGCTGCCGCTCACCGTGCAGCTCACCTTCCTCGGCCTGGGCATCGCGGTGGTGCTGTCGCTGGCCGGCGGCGTGACCGCCGCGATCTACCGGGACCGGCTGCCGGACCAGATCATCCGGGTGGCGTCCCTGACCGGTGTGGCCGCGCCCGGCTTCTGGCTGGCGCTGCTGATGATCCAGTACCTGGCGGTCGGCCTGGGCTGGTTCCCGGCCGGCGGCTACATCAACCCGCGGGACTCCGTCACCGGCTGGCTGTGGACCATGACCCTGCCCGCCCTCGCGCTGTCCCTGCCGGTCGCCGCGCAGCTCACCCGGATCGTGCGCACGGCCGTGATCGAGGAGCTGGACAAGGACTACGTGCGCACCGCGATCGGCAGCGGGCTGCCACCACGGGTGGTGGTCGGCCGCAACGTGCTGCGCAACGCCCTGATCAACCCGCTGACCGTGCTGGGACTGCGCGTGGGCTATCTGCTGGGCGGCGCCGTCGTCATCGAGACGATCTTCGCGCTGCCCGGCATGGGCAAACTGATGATCGACGCCGTGAAGAACGGCGACCCGGCCGTCGTCCAGGGCGTCGTGCTGACCACCGCGGTCGGGTTCGTGGTCGTCAACCTCGTCATCGACATCCTCCACCTGCTGGTCAACCCGCGACTGAGGGATGCGGCCTGATGTTCTCGCGCGAGCGCCTCACCGAGGCCCTGTCCCGCCCCGGCGTCCGGCTGCGCGGCCGGCGGCGGCTGCCGGCGCTGTCGCGGGCCGCCGTCTGCTTCCTGATCCTGGTGGCACTGGTCGCGGTGTTCGCGCCGCTGCTCGCGCCCCACGACCCGCTGGCGCAGCTGCCGCCGGCCGACGGCACCGGCCGGCCGTCCGCCGAGCACTGGATGGGCCAGGACAGCCTCGGCCGGGACATCCTCAGCCGGCTGATGTACGGCGCCCGCTGGTCCCTGGCGATCGGGCTCGGCGCCACCGCGCTCGCGCTGCTGGCGGGCTCGCTGACCGGCGCGGTCGCGGCGACCTCCCGCAAGGCGGTGGACGAGACGCTGATGCGGTGCCTGGACGTGGTGATGGCGTTCCCGGGGATCGCGCTGGCCGCCGTCCTGGTCGCCGTCTTCGGCGGCGGCATCACCGTGCTGGTCTGCGCGATCGCGTTCCTGTTCACCCCGCCCGTGGCCCGGGTGGTACGGGCTAACGTCCTCGACCAGTACGGCGAGGACTACGTGACGGCCGAACGGGTCATCGGCGCCCGCACCCCGCACATCGTCCTGCGCCACGTGGCCGTCAACTGCGCGGCGCCGGTGCTGGTGTTCTGCACCGTCCAGGTCGCCGAGGCCGTCGTCTTCGAGGCGTCGCTGTCCTTCATCGGCGCGGGCGTCCGGCCACCGGACCCGTCGTGGGGCAGCGTCATCGCGGACGGCAAGAACATGGTGCTGACCGGCGGCTGGTGGGCGACCGTGTTCCCCGGGCTGCTGATGCTGGTGACCGTGCTGTCGCTGAACGTCCTGTCGGAGGGCGTCTCGGACGCCTGGGCCGCTCCGGCCCCCCGCGAGGTCGAGGCCCCCCGGGACCGCCTGGAAACCCCCGAGCCCGGCAGCGGCGAGGTCACCGCGCTGCCCGGCCTCGCCGCGGCCGCCCTGCGGCTGCGCTCCCGCGCCCGCCCGCTGCCCGACGGGCCGCCGGTGCTCGCCGTCGAGCACCTCGCCGTCGGCTTCCCCGGCCGGCACCACGGCGTGGACGTCGTCGACGGCATCGGCTTCGCGGTGCGCCCCGGCGAAGTGCTCGGCCTGGTCGGCGAGTCGGGCTGCGGCAAGTCGCTGACCGCGCTCACCGTCATGGGCCTGCAACCCAAGGGCGCCCGGGTGCGCGGGCAGGTCCGCTTCCACGGCCGCGACCTGCTCGCCGAGCCGGTGCGGGTCCGGCGCAGGCTGCTCGGCCACGAGATGGCGATGGTCCACCAGGACGCGCTGTCCGCCCTGAACCCGGCGATGACCGTCCGCGCCCAGCTGAAGCAGGTCGTCCGGCGCGGCGGGCGGCGCGGCCCCGCCGAACTGCTCACCCTGGTCGGCCTGGACCCCGGCCGCACCCTGCGCAGCTACCCGCACGAACTCTCCGGCGGCCAGCGCCAGCGGGTCCTGATCGCCATGGCCCTGTCCCGCGACCCGCGGCTGATCGTCGCCGACGAGCCGACCACCGCGCTCGACGTGACCGTGCAGGCGCAGATCATGGAGCTGCTGCTGGACCTGCGCGAGCGGCTGGGCTTCGCGCTGATCCTGGTCTCGCACGACCTGGCGCTGGTCGCCGCCGTCACCGACCGGGTGGTGGTGATGTACGGCGGGCAGATCGTGGAGACCGGCGTGACCGCCGACCTGGTCGAGGCACCGGCCCACCACTACACGCGCGGGCTGCTCGGCAGCGTGCTGTCGCTGGAGGGGGCGGCGGAGCGGATGACCCAGATCAAGGGCGTCGTGCCGGCCCCGGCCGACTTCCCGGCGGGCTGCCGGTTCGCCGACCGCTGCCCGATGGCCGACGAGGTCTGCCGGACCACGCCCCCCGCCCTGCTGGGCACCCCGGCGCACACGGTGGCCTGCCACCGTCCGGCGGTGCTGCTGGTGGACACCGGCGAGGCGGAGAGCGAGGTGGTCACATGAGCGCCCTGGTGGAACTCGCCGACGTGCACGTCGTCCACAAGGCGCGCGGCGACGGGGTGTTCACGCGGGACACCGTGTACGCCCTGACCGGCGCCGATCTCGCCGTCGCGCCCGGCGAGACGGTCGGCGTGGTCGGCGAGTCCGGCTGCGGCAAGTCGACGCTGGCGAAGGTGCTGGTGGGCGTGGAACCGCCGACGTCCGGGACGGTGTCCTTCCGGGGCCGCGACCTGTGGGCCATGCCGCCGGCCGAGCGCCGCGAGGCCGTCGGCAGCCACACCGGCATGATCTTCCAGGACCCGTCGACCGCGCTGAACCGGCGGCTGACGGTGCGCCGGATCCTGCGCGACCCGCTGGACGTGCACGGGCGCGGCACGGCCGCCGGGCGCGAGGAGCGGGTCCGCGAGCTGATGGCGCTGGTCGGCCTGCCCGGGGCGCTCGCCGACGGGCTGCCCGGCCAGCTCTCCGGCGGCCAGCGCCAGCGCGTCGCGATCGCCCGCGCGCTGGCCCTCGAACCCGAGCTGGTGGTGGCCGACGAGCCGACCAGCGCGCTGGACGTGTCGGTGCGCGCGCAGATCCTCAACCTGCTGCTGGACCTGAAGGAGCGGCTGGGACTGGCGCTGGTGTTCGTGTCGCACGACATCCAGACGGTCCGTCGGATGAGCGACCGGGTGGTCACCATGTACCTCGGCCGGATCGTGGAGGTGGCCCCGGCCGGCCGGGTCACCGACCGGGCCCGGCACCCGTACACCCGCGCCCTGTTCTCCGCGACCCCCGGCCTGCTCGACCCGGTCGACCCGATCCCGCTGGCCGGCCCGGTGCCGTCGGCGACCCGGCCGCCGAGCGGCTGCCCGTTCCGTACCCGCTGCTGGAAGGCCGACGAGGTGTGCGCCGGGTCGATGCCCGCGTTCTCCGTCGCGTCCACCCCGGCGCACCGGTTCCGCTGCCACCACCCGGTGGACGAGGACCGGTCGACCCGTGAACTCGTCGCCCAGGCGCAGCCGCCCGAGGAGCCCGCATGAACCCGTCCATGGCGCTGACCGGTGTCATCCCGCCCGTCTGCACGCCCCTGACACCGGACGGCGAGGTGGACGTCCGCTCGCTGCTCAGACTCGTCGACCATCTGATCGCCGGGGGCGTGCACGGGCTGTTCGTCCTCGGCTCGACCTCGGAGGCGGCCTACCTGACCGACCGGCAGCGCGCCCTGGTCGTACGGACCGTGGCCGGTCACCTCGGCGGGCGGCTGCCGCTGATCGCCGGGGCGATCGACATGACCACCCCGCGCGTGCTGGACCACGTCACCGCCGTCACCGAGGCGGGCGCCGACGCGGTCGTGGTCACCGCGCCCTTCTACACCCGCACCCACCCGGCGGAGATCGCCCGCCACTACCGGCTCGTCGCGGCCGCCTCCCCGGTGCCCGTCGTGGCCTACGACATCCCGGTCGCCGTGCATACGAAACTCCCCGCCGGCCTGGTGCTGGAACTGGCCGCCGAGGGGGTGCTGGCCGGGATCAAGGACTCCAGCGGGGACCTGGCGGGCTTCCGCCGGATCGTCACCGGTCTGCACGCCCACCCTGGCGCGTCCGGCTTCAGCGTGCTGACCGGCTCCGAGGTCCTGGCGGACGCGGCCCTGGCGATGGGCGCGGACGGGGTGGTGCCCGGACTGGCCAACGTCGACCCGCACGGCTACGTCCGCCTCTACCGCCTGTGCCGGGCCGGCGACCGGGACCGCGCCCGGGCCGAGCAGGAGCGGCTGTGCGCCTTGTTCGAGCTGGTCGGCGTGGGCGCCGCGGCCCGGATGGGCCAGAGCTCCTCGGGGCTCGGCGCGTTCAAGGCTGCGCTCGGCCTGCGCGGGATCATCGACTGCCCGGCGACGGCGGAGCCGCAGGTGCCGCTGGAGCCGGGCGAGGTGGAGCGGGTCGGCACGTTCCTCGCCGCGGCGGGCCTGCTCTGACCGGGCGTCACACGCCGGCCGGCGGCAGCAGCCGGAACTCGATCCGCTCGTACGCGCCCGTCGTCCCCGTCTCGTACAGCACCCCGACCGTGTCAGCGCCGACCTGCACCAGGTCGGAGTAGGCCGCCGGCTGCCGGGACAGCGTCAGCGCCTTGGTGAAGGTGGCACCGGCGTCCGTGCTGCGCCACACCGCCAGGTCCGTGCGGTCGGTGGGCACGGAGGGGCCGGAGAAGAGCAGCGGGGCGGCCGGGCCGGCGGGCTGCAGGACGCTCGCCTGGACGATGGGCACGTCGTTGAGGGTGGGCTGGACGGCGTAGGGGCGGTCGAGGGTCCGGCCGCCGTCGGAGGAGCGGCTGTCCAGGCGGTGGCCGGCGCCGCTGCCGTGCTGGTCGCGGGCGGAGAAGTACAGCGTGCCGTCGGGGAGTTCGGCGGCCGAGCTCTCGTTGGCGTTGGCGTGGCCGTCGTAGGAGTCGTCCACGAAGCCCAGCCGCCAGGTGGCGCCGCCGTCGTCGCTGTAGCAGGCGTGGGCGCCGTAGTACCGGGGCTCCTGCCCGGTGTCGGGGGACCCGGCGGGCGGGGCGGCGGAGTGGTTGGCGGGCACCACCAGGCGGCCCGCGTGCCGCCCGCGGGTGAGGGCCAGGGCGTGGCCGGGCCCGGTGGCGTACCAGCGCCAGCCGGCCCGCTTCACCTGCGGGGTGATCTCCCGCGGCGGGCCGAAGGTGCGCCCGTCGTCCGTGCTGCGCTGCACGAACACCCGGCGGCCCTGCTCCGGCGTCGCCTCCCCCCGCATGATCTGCGCCTCCGTCACGGCCCCGCTGTTGTACGAGGTGAGCAGCACGACGGCGCCGGTGCGCGGATCGACCACGGGGGCCGGGTTGCCGCGCGTGTCGCCCTGCCCGGCGGCCACGACCGTGAGCCGGCCCCAGGTGCAGCCGCCGTCGGTGGAGCGGCGCGCGACCACGTCGATGTCACCGGAGTCGCCGGCGCCCCCGCGGCGGCCCTCGGCGAAGGCGAGGACGGTGCCGGCACCGGTCGTGACGGCCGCCGGGATGCGGTAGGCGGCGTAGCCGCCGGTCCCGGCGGTGTACGGCACGGAGGAGGCGCAGCGGGCGGCGGCGGGCGGGGCGGCGGTGAGCGGGCCGGGCACCAGCGGGACGAGGAGGGCGGCGGCGGTCAGGACGGCGCGTCCGGGACGTCTCATCGGGCGGTCCCCTCAGGGTCGGTGACTGTAGGTCAGTCACCGGTGACTCTATGCAGTCACGGGCTTCCTGGAGGGCACCGGCGGATCGCCGTCCGCGGAGTGTCGCGACGGGTCAGGAGGGCGTCCGGGCCGTCGCCAGCAGGCGGGTCACCTCGTCCGAGGTGATGGTCAGGGCGGCCCCCACGGTGGCCAGGACCTCGCGTTCGGCGGCGGTGTAGGGGCCGTCCGCGAGGGCGATGCGGGCGCCCTGGAGGAGGATCGACTCGCGGCCGGCCGGCGCGAGGTGCGGGGCGAGCGGGTCGAGGGCCTCGTGCAGCTCTATGGCCAGGCCCGGGCCGCAGGGCGCGCCGAAGACCCGGCCGGTGTCCGCGGCCAGCGCCTCGACGAGGGCGTCGAGCTGGTCCTCCGTGCAGCCCTCGAAGCCGGCCTCGCGGACCGCGCCGGCGGCCGCGGTGAGCGACGGGCGGGTGCGGGTGCCGCCCGTGGCCAGCACCGCGAGGGCGACGGTGTGCACCGCGTCGCGCAGCATCGCGGAGAAACGGGTGGTGGTGGGGTGGTCCAGCACGTCGGTACCGAAGTGCCGGCGGCAGGCCGCGCACTCCACGACGGGTCCGGTGTCGCCGCGCGGCAGCACGGGCAGGCCGAGCAGGGTGAAGCGGCGGCGCCCGGTCAGCCGCTGGTAGTTGCGGTCGCCCCCGCATCCGGGGCAGAAGAACTCGCCGTCGCCGACGGCCGTCCACGCGGTCCGGATGCCCAGAACGCGCGAACGCCTGGCGGCACGGCCGATTCGTCCCCGGACTGGCAGCACGTCGCACCTCCGTAACCCCACGGCAACATCGCCGCGCTGGCGTGATGTTAGCCACATTCATGAGCCCGAGTCAGTACCCCGGACGAGACCTGGCCGTGACCTGGCCGGTAAAGAACGGCGTCCCGTCCGCCGGTCTCCGGCGGACGGGACGGGAAACACCCGGTCAACGGGGTCAGCGGGCCGCCCGGTTGACGGCCGAGACGACCGCCTTCAGCGACGCACGTGTCGTGTTCGCATCGATGCCGATGCCCCACAGGACCTTGTCGCCGATCGCGCACTCGATGTACGAGGCGGCCTGCGCGGAGGCGCCCTCGCTCATCGTGTGCTCCTGGTAGTCCAGCAGCCGGACGTCGATGCCGATGCCCTGCAGCGCGTGGAAGAACGCGGAGATCGGGCCGTTGCCGGTACCGACCAGGGTCACCTCGGACCCGTCGACCTCGGCCTCGGCGGTCAGCGTGTCCACGCCGTCCTTGTCGGTGCTGGACTGGCCGTTGCGCAACTGGATGCGGCCCCAGGGGTTGTCCGGCTTCGGCAGGTACTCGTCCTCGAAGATCTCCCAGATGTCCTTCGGGGTGACCTCGCCGCCCTCGGCGTCCGTCTTCGCCTGGATGATCCTGGAGAACTCGATCTGCATCCGGCGCGGCAGGTCCAGCTTGTGCTCGTTCTTCAGCACGTAGGCCACGCCGCCCTTGCCGGACTGCGAGTTCACGCGGATGACCGCCTCGTAGGACCGGCCGACGTCCTTCGGGTCGATCGGCAGGTACGGCACCGCCCACTCGATGTCGTCGACGGTGACGCCCTTGGCCGCCGCGTCGGCCTCCATGGCGTCGAAGCCCTTCTTGATGGCGTCCTGGTGGGAGCCGGAGAAGGACGTGTAGACCAGGTCGCCCACGTACGGGTGGCGCGGGTGGACCTCCATCTGGTTGCAGTACTCCCACGTGCGACGGATCTCGTCGATGTCGGAGAAGTCGATCTGCGGGTCGACGCCCTGTGAGAACAGGTTCATGCCCAGGGTGACCAGGTCGACGTTGCCGGTGCGCTCGCCCTGCCCGAACAGGCAGCCCTCGACGCGGTCCGCGCCGGCCATCAGCGCCAGCTCGGCCGCCGCCACGGCCGTACCGCGGTCGTTGTGCGGGTGCACGGACAGGCAGACGAACTCGCGGCGCGAGAGGTTGCGGCCCATCCACTCGAACCGGTCGGCGTGGGTGGACGGCGTCGAGCGCTCCACGGTCGCCGGCAGGTTCAGGATGATCTCGCGGTCCGGGCCGGGCTGCCAGACGTCCATGACGCCCTCGCAGACCTCCAGCGCGAACTCCAGCTCGGTGTCGGTGAAGATCTCCGGGCTGTACTGGTAGCCGAACGCGGTCTCCGGGCCCAGCAGCTTCTCGGCGTACTCCATCACCAGCCGGGTGCCGTCCACGGCGATCCGCTTGATGTCGTCCCGGGAGCCGCGGAAGACGACCCGGCGGAAGACCGGCGCGGTGGCGTTGTACAGGTGCACGGTGGCGCGGCGGGCGCCCTTCAGCGACTCGACGGTCCGCTCGATCAGGTCCTCGCGGGCCTGGGTGAGGACGGAGATCGTCACGTCCTCGGGGACGGCGCCCTCGTCCTCGATGATCGACCGGACGAAGTCGAAGTCGGTCTGGCCGGAGGCCGGGAAGCCGACCTCGATCTCCTTGTAGCCCATCTTCACCAGCAGGTCGAACATCGCCCGCTTGCGCACCGGAGACATGGGGTCGATCAGGGCCTGGTTGCCGTCGCGCAGGTCGGTGGAGAGCCAGCGGGGGGCGGCGGTGATCCGGTTCTGCGGCCAGGTGCGGTCGGGGATGTCGACCTGCTCGTAGCGGCCGTACTTGTGGATGGGCAGGGAACTGGGCTGCTGGCGGTTTGCCATGGTGGCGTGGGCTCCTCGAAAGATCCGGTGAAGTCCGGTGTCCGGAAGGACGGCCGACGACGCAACGCCGAGCTCCGCGGGGAGGGAGTCGGCCTCGACTACAGGCCCTCGCCGCGGCAGCTAAGGAGAAGCAGCCCGAAACGCATGATGCCCAGCATGCTAGCCGAGCCGCTGCGGAACATGCGGCTCCGTATCACTATGCGGGATGCGGAGTCCCCCGGAGGGAGCACGGGGAACTGTGCGACCAGCCCGTCCCGACCCGCACTCTATAACACAGCGCAATCCCCCACGACCGTCACATCCCCGCATTTCACCCATCACGGTTGCAGATGGTGACACGTACCTGACTCGGTGCCATGGTGCGGTCATGACCGCGACCTTCTGCACGATCGTCCCGCCGCACGTCCTCGACCAGCTCGCCCGGTCCGGGGACCCCGCCGTCTCCGGTCCCGCCCGCCGGACCCTCCAGCGCGACGCCTACGAGCGCACCCACCGCCGCCTCACCACCGTCCTCGGCGCCCCCGCCGCCGCCCCGCCCGCCGCAGCCGCCGCGGGCACACCGCACCGCACGATCCACGACGCCCGAAACGGGACGGACCTGCCCGGCGAGAAGGTCCGCGGCGAAGGCGACGAACCCGGCCGGGACGCCACCGTCAACCGCGCCTACGCGGGTCTCGGCGCCACCTTCGAGCTGTTCCTGCGGGCCTACGGCCGCGACTCGATCGACGGCCGCGGCCTGCCCCTGGACGCGACCGTGCACTACGACGAGCGGTACAACAACGCCTTCTGGAACGGCGAGCAGATGGTCTTCGGCGACGGGGACGGGGAGATCTTCCTCGACTTCACGATCCCGGTCGACGTCATCGGCCACGAACTCGCCCACGGTGTCACCCAGTACACCGCCAACCTCACCTACTTCGGCCAGCCCGGCGCCCTCAACGAGTCCGTCTCCGACGTCTTCGGCGCGTTGATCAAGCAGTACACGCTCGGCCAGACCGCGACCGAGGCCGACTGGCTGATCGGCGCCGGCCTGCTCGCCCCGCGGGTGAGCGGAGTGGCGCTGCGCTCGATGAAGGCCCCGGGCACGGCGTACGACGACGACGTGCTCGGCAAGGACCCGCAGCCCGCGACGATGGACGACTACGTGCGCACCGGCCGCGACAACGGCGGCGTCCACATCAACTCCGGCATCCCCAACCACGCCTTCTACCTCGCCGCCACCGCCCTCGGCGGACACGCCTGGGAGCGGGCGGGGCAGATCTGGTACGACGTGCTGACCGGCGGCGAGCTGACGGAGGACGCGATGTTCGCCGAGTTCGCCACGCTGACCGTGACCGCCGCGCGGGCGCGGTTCGGCGACGGCAGCGACGAGCTGCGGGCGGTGGCGAAGGCCTGGGAGCAGGTCGGGGTGCGCACCCTGTAGTCCGGCTGCGGTCCGGGGGCGTTCCGTACTAGACAGGGAGCCATGCGTATTCAGGTGCGGCGCACGGGCGGCTTCGCGGGCATCGAGCGGTACGCCGAGGTGGACACCTCGGGGCGGCCCGACGCGCACGAGTGGCACGCCCTGGCCGAGCAGGCGCTCGCGGCGGGCCGGGGCACGGCGCCCCTCGGCGTCCCGGACGGCTTCAGCTACCGGATCACCGTGGACGGCCGGGCGGTGTACTGCGCCGACCCCCGGCTGACCGACGCGCAGCGCAGGCTGGTCTCCCGGGTGCTCGCGGAAGGGGCCTGACCCCGCCGGCGCCGGGGGCCGGCAGGCGGCTCAGAAGCCCAGCTTGCGCAGCTGCTTGGGGTCGCGCTGCCAGTCCTTGGCCACCTTCACGTGCAGGTCCAGGAAGACGGGGGTGCCGAGCAGCGCCTCGATCTGCCGGCGGGACTTGATGCCGACCTCCTTCAGGCGCTTGCCCTTGGGGCCGATGATGATGCCCTTCTGGCTGGGGCGCTCGATGTAGACGTTGGCGTGGATGTCCAGGAGCGGCTTGTCGGCGGGGCGGTCCTCACGCGGCAGCATCTCCTCGACGACGACGGCGATGGAGTGCGGCAGCTCGTCGCGCACGCCTTCCAGCGCGGCCTCCCGGATCAACTCCGCGATCATGACCTGCTCGGGCTCGTCGGTCAGGTCGCCCTCGGGGTAGAGGGCCGGGCCCTCGGGGAGGAGCGGCACGAGGAGGTCCGCCAGCAGGCCGACCTGCTTGTCCCCCACCGCCGAGACGGGCACGATCTCGGCCCACTCGAAGCCCAGCTCCTTGCCGAGCCGGTCGATCGCGATCAGCTGTTCGGCGAGCGCCTTGCTGTCGACCAGGTCCGTCTTGGTGACGACGGCGATCTTCGGGGTCTTCCTGATCCCGGCGAGCTCCTTGGCGATGAACCGGTCACCGGGGCCGATCTTCTCGTTCGCCGGCAGGCAGAAGCCGATCACGTCGACCTCGGCCCATGTGGTGCGCACCACATCGTTGAGCCGCTCGCCGAGCAGGGTGCGCGGCTTGTGCAGGCCCGGGGTGTCCACCAGGATCAGCTGGGCGTCGGGCCGGTGCACGATGCCCCGCACGGTGTGGCGGGTGGTCTGCGGCTGGTTCGCGGTGATCGCGACCTTCTGCCCGACCAGTGCGTTCGTGAGGGTGGACTTGCCCGCGTTGGGGCGGCCCACGAAGCAGGCGAAGCCGGCCCGGTGGACGCTGTCGGCCGGCTGCTCGGATGACGGGGTACGAACGCTCATGGCGCCCATTCTCCCTGATCGCCGGAGCCCCGCCGCACCGCGCTGCGGGACGGGGCGGAGGCCGGCCCCGCCCCCGGGGCCAGGGGCGCGGTGGCGGCGCCGGGCAGCGCGTGCCCGCCTGCCCGGCGCGCGGGCGCGAGGTGGGTCCGGCGGGGGTCCCGGGTCGGCGGTCCCCGCATCCGGCCTCAGCCCGCGGCGACGGTGCGCCGCACGGCCCCGTCCGGCCCGGCCACCAGCACCGGCGTGGCCGGTCCCCCGAGGTCCCGGACGGCCGCCCGGTCCTCCGCGGACGCTCCGTCCGCCTCGGTCACCACCGCCGCCGCCTCCAGCGACTTCGCGCCCGACGCCACCGCCATGGCCACCGCCGTCCGCAGGGCGCTGAGCTTCAGCGACTCCAGGTCGACGGTCCCGGCGACATACGTACGCCCCGTCTCGTCCCGTACGGCCGCCCCCTCGGGGACGCCGTTGCGGGCCCGGGCCGAGCGGGCCAGGGTGACGATCTTGCGGTCCTCGGGATCCAGCGCGTTGCTCTCGGTCATGGACCGAGCATACGGAGCGCGGGCGGCCCGGTTCAGGGGCGGTCCAGCCGGAGCCGCTCGGCCCGCGGCAGGCCGGCCACCACCAGGTCGTAGGAGTCCTCGATCAGCTCCCGCACCAGGCGGCCGGGGAGCGGGCCGTCCACCGTCACGGTGTTCCAGTGCCGCTTGTTCATGTGCCAGCCGGGGACGACCAGGCCGGGGTGGCCGGCGCGCAGGCGCACCGCGTCCTCCGGGTCGCACTTGAGGTTCACCGTGAGCGGGCGGGCGTCCAGGGCGGTCAGGGCGAACATCTTGCCCAGCACCTTGAACACCGACGTCTGCGGCCCGAACGGGAAGTCCTCCACGGCGGCCTCGAAGGACAGGCAGAAGGCGCGCAGCTGTCCGGGCGTCACTCCGGCTCCGTCTCCTCCCGCGGCGGCCCGGCGGGGGCCACCGGCTCCACCAGCACGGTCACGATCTTGTTCCGGCGCCCGGCGGCGGCCTCGGCGGTCAGCCGCAGCTCCCGGCCGTCCGGCAGCTCGACCACCGACGTCGCCCCGGCGATGGGCACCCGGCCCAGTGCCTTGGCGAGCAGCCCGCCGACCGTCTCCACGTCCTCGTCGTCGTACGACTCCAGGCCGTACAGCTCGCCGAGGTCGCCGATGTCGAGGCGGGCGGTGACCCGGTGGCGGTCCTCCCCGAGCGGCTCGACGGGCGGCAGCTCGCGGTCGTACTCGTCGGTGATCTCGCCGACGATCTCCTCCAGGATGTCCTCGATGGTGACGATCCCTGCCGTGCCGCCGTACTCGTCGATGACGACGGCGACGTGGTTGCGCTCCTTCTGCATCTCGCGCAGCAGGTCACCGGCGTTCTTGGTGTCCGGCACGAAGAAGGCGGGCCGCATGGCCGTCGACACCAGCTCGGTCTCGGCGTCCCGGCTGATGTGCGTCTTGCGGACCAGGTCCTTCAGGTAGACGATCCCGACGATGTCGTCCTCGCTGTCCCCGGTGACCGGGATGCGCGAGAAACCGGAGCGCAGCGCGAGCGTCAGGGCCTGGCGGATGGTCTTGAACCGCTCGATGACGACCAGGTCGGTGCGCGGGACCATCACCTCGCGCACGAGGGTGTCGCCCAGTTCGAAGACCGAGTGCACCATGCGGCGCTCCTCGTCCTCGATCAGGGACTCCGCCTCGGCGAGGTCGACCAGCGCGCGCAGCTCCGCCTCGGAGGCGAAGGGGCCGCGCCGGAAACCCTTGCCGGGCGTGAGGGCGTTGCCGATGAGGATCAGCAGGGAGGGCACCGGGCCCATGATCCGGGCCAGCGGGAGCAGGACGTACGCCGCCGCCGTGGCCGTGTTGAGGGGGTGCTGGCGGCCGATGGTGCGCGGGGAGACGCCGACGGCGACGTAGGAGACGAGGACCATCACCGCGATGGCGACCAGCAGGGCCTCGGCGGTGCTGGCGAACTCGTTCAGGCAGGCGTACGTGACCAGCGCGGCGGCGGCCATCTCGCAGGCGACGCGGACCAGCAGCGCCACGTTGAGGTAGCGGGTGGGGTCGGCGGCGACCTGGGCGAGCCTGGCACCGCCGCGCCGGCCGGAGCGGACCGCCTCCTCGGCGCGGAAGCTGGAGACGCGGGCGAGGCCCGCCTCCGCGCAGGCGGCGAGCCAGGCGACGACGACCAGGGCGACGGCGCCGGTGACCAGGGGGAGGCTCATGACACGGTGGGAGCCGGGGAGGGACCGGTGAGGCCCTTCTCGGCGCGCCAGCCGTCCACGATGGCCGCCTGAAGGCCGAACATCTCGGCCTTCTCGTCGGGTTCCTCGTGGTCGTACCCGAGCAGGTGCAGCACTCCGTGGACGGTGAGCAGCTGGAGCTCCTCGTCCGTGGAGTGCTGCGTCGGGGCCTCGGCCCCCTGCTTGGCGGCGACCTCCGGGCACAGCACGATGTCGCCGAGCAGCCCCTGCGGCGGCTCGTCGTCGTCCTTCGACGGCGGACGCAGCTCGTCCATCGGGAAGGACATCACGTCGGTCGGGCCGGGCAGGTCCATCCACTGGATGTGCAGCTGCTCCATGGCGTCGGCGTCCACGACGATCACCGAGAGCTCGGAGAGCGGGTGGATGCGCATCCGTGCGAGCGCGTAGCGGGCGATGTCGAGGATCGCCTGCTCGTCGACCTCGGTTCCGGACTCGTTGTTGACGTCGATCGACATGGTGGTGCTGGTCTACTTCCCCTGGGAGCCCTTGGCGCCGGTCCTGCCGCGGCCCCGGTGGGGACCGTCCTCCGCGCCGTTCTTGCTGTCGTACTTCTCGTACGCGTCGACGATACGGCCCACCAGCTTGTGCCGGACGACGTCGTGGGACGACAGCCGGGAGAAGTGGACGTCCTCGACGCCCTCCAGGATCTCCTGCACCTGGCGCAGACCGGACTTGGTGCCGCCGGGCAGGTCGACCTGGGTCACGTCACCCGTGATCACGATCTTCGAGTCGAAGCCGAGGCGGGTGAGGAACATCTTCATCTGCTCGGGGCTCGTGTTCTGGGCCTCGTCCAGGATGATGAAGGCGTCGTTGAGGGTGCGGCCGCGCATGTAGGCGAGCGGCGCGACCTCGATCGTCCCGGCGGCCATCAGACGGGGGATGGAGTCCGGGTCGATCATGTCGTGCAGCGCGTCGTAGAGCGGGCGCAGGTAGGGGTCGATCTTCTCGTAGAGCGTGCCCGGCAGGAAGCCGAGGCGCTCGCCGGCCTCGACCGCCGGACGGGTCAGGATGATGCGGTTGACCTGTTTGGACTGGAGGGCCTGCACCGCCTTGGCCATGGCGAGGTAGGTCTTGCCGGTGCCGGCGGGGCCGATGCCGAAGACGATCGTGTGCTTGTCGATCGCGTCGACGTACCGCTTCTGGTTGAGGGTCTTGGGGCGGATCGTGCGGCCGCGCGAGGACAGGATGTTCTGCGTGAGCACCTGGGCCGGGGTCTCCTCCGGGCCCTCGCCGTTCTCCGTCGCCCGGAGCATGGCGATCGAGCGTTCCACTGCGTCCTCCGTCATCGGCTGCCCGGTGCGGAGCACCAGCATCATCTCGTCGAACAGGCGCTGGACGAGGGCGACTTCCGTCGCGGGTCCGACAGCGCTGATCTCGTTGCCCCGGACGTGGATGTCGGCCGCCGGGAAGGCCTTCTCGATCACGCGCAACAGGGAGTCGCCGGACCCCAGGACGGTCACCATGGGGTGCTGGGCGGGGACGGTGAACTGTGCTCTCGCCTGCCCCTGCGCGGGGGTGTGAGCTGTGGGTGTCTGAGTCATGGGCCGGCGCTGAAGGCCTGCACGTCCTCCTCGATACGACTCGCCTGCCACGAGGGCGGCCTGGCGATTTCCAGGGTACGCCGGGGGACTGACATCGCCGTAGGCCTTTTCGGGGCCTCCGGCCCGCCGGGGTGCGGGGCCGCCGGGCGCGCGGGGGCCGGGGTGCGGGGCCGCCGGGCGCGCGGGGGCCGGGGTGCCGGGTCAGGCGGACCGGCCGAAGCCGATCGTCGGCACCGCGCGGCGCAGCGGCCAGGGGCGGGCGGTGGCGGGGATGAGGTCCTCCAGGAAGGCGTACCGGCGCAGGGCCGCGGGGTTCTGGTGGTCGTACGACTGGACCGTGCGCCACCAGGCCGCGATCTCGGACCAGCCGGGGGCCGACAGGGAGCCGCCGAAGTCCTGGACGGACAGGGCGGCCGTCAGGCCGGCGAAGGCGAGGCGGTCGGCGAGGGGCCAGCCGGCCAGGGTGCCGGTGACGAAGCCGGCCACGAAGACGTCCCCGGCGCCGGTGGGGTCCAGGGCCTCGACGGCGATCGCCGGGACCTCGGCGTCCTCGCCGGTGCGCCGGTCGACGGCGTACGCGCCGTCCGCGCCGAGGGTGACCACGGCGAGCGGGACGTGTTCGGTGAGGGCGTGCGCGGCGGCGCGGGGGCAGGTGGCGCCGGTGTAGCGCATCGCCTCCTCGGCGTTGGGCAGGAACGCCTCGCAGTGCTCCAGGTCGGCGAGGCCGGCCAGGTCCCAGGCGCCCGTGTCGTCCCAGCCGACGTCGGCGAAGATGCGGGTGCCCCGGCTCGCGGCCTGGGCGATCCAGGGGGCGCGCCGGCCGGGCACGAGCGAGGCGACGGCGGCCCGCGCGCGCGGGGGGCAGTCGGGGGCGGGCTCCTCGGGGGGCGGCTCGTGGCCGTGGGAGACCATCGTGCGCTCGCCCTCGTACGCCATGGAGACGGTGACCGGCGAGTGCCAGCCGGGCACCGTGCGCGACGGGGTGAGGTCGATGCCCTCGCCCTGCTCCAGGGCGTCCCAGCAGTAGTCGCCGTAGTGGTCGTCACCGAAGGCCGCCGCGAGGGACGTCTTCAGGCCGAGGCGGGACAGGGCGGTGGCCATGTTGGCGACGCCGCCGGGGCTGGACCCCATCCCGCGCGCCCAGGACTCGGTGCCGCGCACCGGGGCGGAGTCGAGTCCGGTGAAGATGATGTCGAGGAAGACGGTGCCGGTGAGGTAGACGTCCCAGGGCGGGTCGGCCCGGCCGCGGCGGGCGGCCAGGGGGTCCACGTGGGCGGCGTGGCAGTTCCGGCCCTCTCGCACGGTCGGTACCGCCCTGGCGGTGGGCTGCGGCCCCTCTCCGGTGGACGCGGTCACAGTGCGCTCCCTGACGTGGTGCTGACCTCGCCAGTGTGCACCACGTCACCGACCGCACCCGCGCGGTCGGGGCGGAGGGCGCCGCGTCTGGTATAGGGGCCGGCCCGCACGGACGACAGGTCACCCCGCTCGCGGTCAGGACATGCCGGAGACAGGTGGCGTCCGCGAGGTGAGCCGGCGGGACCGAGGCGGCGGCGCCGGGCGGCGGGGGCGCGGTGCACCGGCGCCGACCGGCGGAAAGGCGCGCTTCTACCCGGCCTGGCCGATACCAAACAGAAGGTGACCCAGATCACTCACCCCGGTCTCCCGTCGGCCTCCCCCGGCTTGATACAAATTGCGCGCGCGTTCCTGTCCGTCGACGGTCGTCGCCCATCTCCCCTTCCGTGCCGCTCCTTTCGCATGCCCTGGGAACGCCCGTGTCCGCCCCCCGCACCACCCCGCCCTGGCCCCTCGTCGCCCTGTTCACGGCCGGGTACCTCGCCCCCTACCTGCTGCCGACCGTCGTCGGCAGGCTGGACTCCGCACTCGACGTCTCCGCCACCGAGGCGGGCGCCATCGGCAGCGGGCTGCTGCTGAGTTCGGCGACGGCCGGCTTCCTGCTGGCCTCCCGTGTCGACCGGACCGGCCCGCGCACCCTGGCCCGGTTCGGCCTGGTGCTCGCCGTCCTCGGCTACGGCGGCGCCACCCTCACCACCGCCGTTCCCGCGGTCGTCGCCGGCGCGCTGATCGGCGGCTTCGGCTCGGGCACGGCCACCGCGGTCGCCGCCACGGGGATCGCCGCCCGCCCCGATCCGCACCGGCTGACCACGCTCGGCCTGCTCGGCGTCTCCGCCCTCGCCGGGGCGGTCTACCTGACGGTCCCGCACCTCGGCCCCGGCCACGGCCAGCCGCTGGCCGCGATCGCGCTCACCGCGCTCGCGGTCTGGCCGCTGACCGGCCGGCTCGGCGCCCGCACGCCCGCCGCCGCCGTACGCCGTCCCCGCGAGCCCCTCCCCCACCTGCGCGCCGGGCTGCTCCTCGCCGCCGCGATGCCGTGCTGGTCGATGGCCCAGAACGCCCTGTGGGGCGTCAGCGGCCGGATCGGCGTCACCCAGGCACACCTCGGCGAGGCGGCCGTCGGCGCGGTCTTCGCCGTCGCGCTCGGCGCGGGACTGCTGGGGGTGGTCGGCGCCGGCGCCCTCGGCCCCCGGCTCGGGCACGCCGCGCCCATCGGCGCCGGCACCGTGCTCATCGCCGCCTGCATCGCGCTCAGCGCCTCCGCGACCGGCCTGACCACCTTCGCGGCCGGCGAGATCGCCTGGAACACGCTCTACCCGATCGTCCTGTCGTACGTCATCGGCCTGGCCGCCTCCCTCGACCCGCGCGGCCGCTGGGCGGTCCTGGTCGGTTCGGCGTCCTCGCTGGGCACGGCGGCGGGCCCGCTGACCGGCAGCCTGCTGGCGGCGCAGGCCGGCTTCCCCGCGATGGGCATGGTCCTGGCCGCGGGGCTGCTGCTGATCGCCGTGCCGATGACGGCGGTCGCCCTCACAGCGGGCAGGCGCTCGCTCCCGGTGGTGGAGATCCCGGTGGAGACACCCGCCTACGACAGGGCGACGGCCGCGTAGGCGCCCGGCACGAGCGTCCAGTGCCGCGGCACTAGAACTCGTACGCCGCCACCTCCGCGAGGTACCGCGCCCGCCGCTCCTCGTCGTGCTCCAGGAAGGACGCGACGAAGGAGTTGCGGGCCAACTCGCGCAGCCGCTCCTCGTCCAGCCCCAGGGCCGCGCGCACGGCGTCGAAGTTGTCGCCCGCGTACCCGCCGAAGTAGGCCGGGTCGTCGGAGTTGACCGTGCACAGCAGCCCGGCGTCCAGCATGGCGGGCAGCGGGTGCTCGGTGAGGACGTCGACGGCGCGCAGCCGGACGTTGGACAGCGGGCACAGCGTCAGCGGGATCCGCTCCCGCACCAGCCGCTCCACCAGCGCCGGATCCTCCATGCAGCGCAGACCGTGGTCGACGCGCTCGACGCCGAGCACGTCGAGGGCCTCGGTGATGTACTCCGGCGGCCCCTCCTCCCCGGCGTGCGCGACCCGCCGCAGCCCGAGCGCGGCGGCGGCCTCGTACACCTCGCGGAACTTCACCGGCGGATGACCGGCCTCCGCGGAGTCCAGCCCCACCCCGGTGATCCGGTCCAGGTACGGCTCGGCCGCGTCCAGCGTCGCCATCGCCGACTCGGCGGACTCGTCCCGCAGGAAGCACATGATCAGCTGGGTGGAGACGCCGTGCGCGCGCTCGCTGTGCTCCAGCGCCCGCCACAGGCCCTCGACCACGGTCCCCATGCCGACGCCCCGGGCGAGGTGCGCCTGCGGGTCGAAGAAGATCTCCGCGTGCCGCACGCCCTGCGCGGCGGCCCGGGCCAGGTAGGCGTTCGCGAGGTCCGCGAAGTCCCGCTCGGTGCGCAGCACGGCCATGAGGTCGTAGTACAGGTCGAGGAAGGACTGGAGGTCCTCGAACCGGTACGCCGTGCGCAGTGCCCCGGTGTCCGCGTAGGGCAGCCGGACACCGTTGCGCGCGGCGAGCTCGAACGCGAGCTCCGGCTCCAGGGTGCCTTCGATATGGAGGTGCAGTTCCGCTTTGGGGAGGGGCATCAGTTCATCGTACGGGCGTTTCACCGACGTTTCGGAACCGGCACCCTCTGCAGGTCGTGCGCCACGCTCAGCTCCCCGGCGAACCCGGCTGCCCGCGCCTGCCGCTCGAACTCGTCCGGATCGGTATAGCGCTGGCTGAAGTGGGTGAGCACCAGGTGCCGTACGCCGGCCTGGCCGGCCACCCGCGCCGCCTGCCCGGCCGTCAGGTGGCCGTACTCCGCCGCGAGCGCCTCGTCCTCGTCCAGGAACGTCGACTCGATCACCAGCAGGTCGCAGCCCTCGGCCAGCGCGTGCACGCCGTCGCACAGCCGGGTGTCCATGACGAACGCGAACCGCTGTCCGCGCCGCACCTCACTGACCTCTTCGAGGGCGACCCCGCCGAGGGTTCCCTCCCGCTGGATCCGCCCGACGTCGGGGCCCTGGATGCCGGCCGCGGCGAGCCGCTCGGGCAGCATGCGGCGCCCGTCCGGCTCGACAAGGCGGTAGCCGTAGGACTCCACGGGGTGGGAGAGCCTGCGGGCCTCCAGCGTGTAGCTCTCCGACACGGCGAGCACCCCGTCGCGGTCCACCGGGGACTGCGTGAGCCGGACGGTCTCGCGGTAGGCGGTGGCGTACCGCAGCCGGTCGAAGAAGCGCTGCCCGGAGCGCGGGTAGTGGGCGGTGACCGGGTGCGGCACCTGGTCGAGGTTGATGCGCTGGATGACCCCGGCCAGGCCCAGCGAGTGGTCTCCGTGGAAGTGGGTGACGCAGATGCGGTTCAGGTCGTGCGCGGCGACCCCGGCGCGCAGCATCTGGCGCTGGGTGCCCTCGCCGGGGTCGAAGAGGATGCCCTCGCCGTCCCAGCGCAGCAGGTAGCCGTTGTGGTTGCGGTGCCGGGTCGGGACCTGGCTGGCGGTGCCGAGGACCACCAGTTCACGGACGGACAACGCGGCTTACCCCGGGGGCCATTCGAGACCGCGGCCGCCCAGGACGTGCGCGTGGGCGTGCCAGACGGTCTGGCCGGCGCCGCTGCCGGTGTTGAAGACGATGCGGTAGCTCTCCAGCTTCTCCTCGCCGGCGACCGCCTGCGTCTCGCGCAGGACGTCGGCGGCGACCGCCGGTTCGGCGGCGGCGAGGGCGGCGGCGTCCCGGTGGTGCGCCTTGGGGATCACCAGGACGTGGGTGGGCGCCTGGGGGTTTATGTCCCGGAAGGCGACGGTCGTCTCGGTCTCCCGCACGATCGTCGCCGGGATCTGCCCCGCGACGATCTTGCAGAATAGGCAGTCGTCCTGCGGCTCCCCTGCCATTTTCCCTCCGAGGTCGGTGTGTTGTGGGGGCATCGTATCGTCGCCGGGTGCGGGCCATCGGGAGGGCTGGTCGCCCCCCGCGGGGCACTAGGCCGGCAGACCCGGCGGGGTCTTCGCGGGGCTGTCCTCCAGGGCCTCCAGGGCGAGCCGCATCGCCTCGTCCAGTTGGGGGTCCCGGCCCGCCGCGTGGTCCTGCGGGCGCTGGACGACCTCCACGTCCGGGTCCACGCCGTGGTTCTCCACGCCCCACTCGTAACCCTCCAGCCAGAAGGCGTACTTCGGCTGGGTGATCAGGGTGCCGTCCACCAGCCGGTAGCGGCTGTCGACGCCGATCACGCCGCCCCACGTGCGCACCCCGACCACCGGGCCGAGCCCCAGCGCCCTGATCGCCGCGTTGACGATGTCGCCGTCCGACCCGGAGAACTCGTTGGCGACGGCGACGACCGGCCCGCGCGGCGCGTCCTGCGGATAGCTGTACGGCCGCATCCCGCGCGGCACCGCCCAGCCGACGATCCGCCGGGCCAGCTTCTCCACCACCAGCTGCGAGGTGTGCCCGCCCCGGTTCTCCCGGACGTCCACGACGAGCCCCTCCCGGGCCACCTCCACCCGCAGGTCCCGGTGGATCTGCGCCCAGCCCGGCGCCTGCATGTCCGGCACGTGGAGGTAGCCGAGCCGCCCGCCGGACCGCTCGTGCACGTACGCCCGCCGGTCCGCGACCCACGCGTGGTAGCGCAGCGGCTCCTCGTCGCCGACCGGTACGACGACGGCGTGCCGCACCTCGCCCCCGCCGGACGGCGAGACGGTCAGCTCGACCGGCTTGTCCGCCGTACCGACGAGCAGCGGACCCGGGCCGGTCACGGGATCCACCGCCCGGCCGGCCACCGCCACGATCGCGTCCCCGGCGCGCACCGCGACGCCGGGGGCGGCCAGGGGCGAGCGGGCGTCGGGGTCGGAGGTCTCCGCGGGCAGGACCCGGTCGATGCGCCAGCTGCCGTCGGGGTGGCGGGAGATGTCCGCGCCGAGCAGTCCCTGCCGGTCGCCGCCCCCGTGGCCGCCGCGCGGGATGACGTAGGCGTGCGAGGTGCCCAGCTCGCCCTGCACCTCCCACAGGAGGTCCACCAGGTCGTCGTGGGTGGCGACCCGGTCGAGGACCGGCCGGTAGCGGTCCAGGACGCCGTCCCAGTCGACGCCGCTCATGTCCGCGCGCCAGAAGTGGTCGCGCATGATGCGGCCGGTCTCGTCGTACATCTGCCGCCACTCGGCCGCCGGGTCGACCGTCTGGCGGACGCGGCCGAGGTCGACGGTGACGTTGGTGTCGCTGTCGTCGTCGCCGGAGGCGCGCCGGTCGCTCGGTACGACCTTCAGCCGGCCGTCGGTCCACAGCAGCACCCGCTTGCCGTCGCCGCTGACCTCGAAGTGGTCGGCGTCGGCCGCGAGGTGCTCCAGGCGCTGCTGGGCGAGGTCGTAGCGCTCCAGCTCGGTCTTGGGGTCGGGGTCGTCCGGGGTGGCCCGGGAGGAGCCGAGCACGCCCTGCACGGGGTGGCGCAGCCACAGCACGCCGTCCTTCGCGGCGCGCAGGTTGGAGTAGCGCCCGGCCTCCACCGGGAACGGCACGATCCGGTCGGCGAGCCCGTCGAGGTCGATCCGTGTCGTCGGCGTGCCCTCGCTGTCGGGGGTCTCGTCCTTGTCCGGCGTCTCGAAGGGGCGGCCGTGCCGCTGCGGGCCGAACGGGGACGGGGTGGTCGCGGCCAGCGTGATCAGGTGCGGCCGGTCGCCGACCACGAACGCCAGGTCGAAGACGTGTTCGTCGTAGACCGGGTCGAAGGAGCGGTTGGACAGGAACGCCAGGTGCTTGCCGTCGGCGGTGAAGGCGGGGGCGTAGTCCTGGAAGCGCAGCGGGGTCGCCTCGGTGACCGACAGGTCGGTGGTGTTGGCGAGTTTGAGCTGGCACAGCGGGCGCGGGCCGGGGTGGGACCAGGCGAGCCAGGCCGAGTCGGGCGAGAAGACCAGCCCGCGCACGTCGCCGTCCTCGCTGCGGTCGACCTCGCGCACCTCGCCGGTCTCCCGCTCGACCAGCAGCAGCCGACCGTCGTGCGAGGCGACCGCGGCCCGGCTGCCGTCCGGGGCCATGGCGAGCGCCAGGACCCGGCCGAGCTGCCCGGCGGCGAGCCGGCGCGGGATCGAACCCGGCGTCAGCCCGGTGGCGGGCGCGAACTCCAGGGCGTCCTCGCCCTCGGCGTCCGTCACCCACACCACCCACTCCTCGCCCTCGGCGCGGTAGGTGCGCGGCAGCCGGGCCCGCACGCCGGGTTCGGCGGCCAGCGCGCGGGCGGGGCCGGAGCGGTGGGTGACCCAGTGCACCCCGCCGCGCACGGCGACCGCGCTGCCGCGCGCGGTGTGGTCGGGCGAGGCGGAGCCGAACCAGCGGGAGGCGTTCACCGGAAACGGCTGCCGGTCGGCGCGCTGCCCGCCGAGCCGGACGTCCAGGCGGCGCGGCTCGGCCCCGTCGAGGTCGTCCAGCAGCCACAGTTCACCGGCCGAGCAGTACACCACCCGGGTGCCGTCGCTCGCCGCGTGCCGGGCGTAGAAGCCGTCGAGCGGCGTGTGCCGCCGCAGGTCCGAACCGTCGGCGAGGGAGGAGTACAGGGCGCCGGTGCCCTCGTGGTCGGAGAGGAAGGCGATGCGGTCGCCGACCCAGGCCGGGTGCTCGACGTTGCCGTCCAGTTCCTCGTGCAGCCGGACGAACTCGCCGGGGACCTCCCCGTCGGGGGCGGACCGGTCGATCCACAGCTTGCCCGCCGTGCCGCCCCGGTACCGCTTCCAGGCGGCGGCCTCGCGGCCCATCGGCGCGGACAGCAGCACGGTGTGCGGGCCGTACGCGACCCCGCCGACGGGGCCGTACGGGAGCCGGGTCGCGGGGCCGCCGTCGAGCGGGACGGCGTGCGCCCAGGTGCGGCGGAGGGTGGCCTGGCCGTGGCTGGTGAGGGCGAGGACCTGCCCGTCGGGGGTCCAGCCGCGCACCCGCGTCGTCCAGCTGCCCCAGTGGGTCAGGCGTCTGGCGGGGCCGCCGTCGACGGGTGCGACGTGCACCTCGGGGGCGCCGTCACGGGTGGAGGTCCAGGCGACGGTGGTGCCGTCGGGCGAGACACGCGGCTGGGTCACCGGCACGTTGTCGGCGCTGACCCGCCAGGCGCGTCCGCCGCCGAGCGGCGCGAGCCAGACGTCGTCCTCGGCGGTAAAGGCCACCAACTCGCCCTGGACGTGCGGAAACCGGAGATACGCGGGCACTGCGGACTGGGTCACCGGATCACCCTACGCAGGCGCGGCGCCCGCGCACAGGGGTTTGGATCACTTGCCTTCGGGCCCGCACGTCGCAGCGCTGCGGCAGTGGACGGTCTCGGTGACGGTCACCGTCGTGGTGGGGCCGGCGCCGGGCGGGGCGTCGACGTGCGGGGCCGAGGTGGCGCCGCAGTCGCCCAGCCCGCTGACCCGGAACCACTCCGTGCCGCCGGCCCTCGCGGTGAGGTCGCCGCGCACACAGGCGCCAGCGACCGCCCGGGTCACCGTGCCGTTGACGGCGATGGCCCGGCCGTCGGAGGTCTCGCCCTCGCAGTCGACGTCCGCGACGGTCCGGACGCTCGCGGTCGGCGACGCCGGCCCGCCGCGCCCGCCGATCCCGGCGGTGCAGCTGAGCCACCGCACGTCGGCCCGGCGCCCCTCCAGCTCGCGGGTGACCAGCTCGTCGGTCGTGCAGGCCACGGTCACGGAGCTCATCGCCCCCGGCTCGCAGGCCACCAGCCCGGCCGGACCGGCCACCACGACCACCGTCGCACCCGTCGCCCGCCGTCCGCGCGGACGGCCCCGCACCCACCGCGCCGCCCCCACGGAAGCAGCCTGCCGCCGGCCCGGCCGTCGCGCAGCTCGCGGGTGACCAGCTCGCCGGTCGGGCAGGCCACGGTCACGGAGCTCATCGCCCCCGGCTCGCAGGCCACCAGCCCGGCCGGACCGGCCACCACGACCACCGTCGCACCCGTCGCCCGCCGTCCGCGCGGACGGCCCCGCACCCACCGCGCCGCCCCCACGGAAGCAGCCTGCCGCCGGCCCGGCCGTCGCGGTAGGGCGCGGACGGCCACCCGCCGCCGGGCGGCGGCGTCACTCCTCCCGGCGCGGGATCAGGACCAGCGTCCGGTTCGGCCGAGCAGCAGGGCCGCCGCCGCGGTGCCGGCCGTGGAGGTGCGCAGCACGGTCGGCCCCAGGCGGTAGGCGCGCGCCCCGGCCTGGGCGAAGAGGGACAACTCCTCCGGGGACACGCCCCCTTCCGGGCCGACGACCAGCACGATCTCGCCCTCGGTGGGCAGTTCGGCCGCGGCCAGCGGCTCGTCGCCGCTCTCGTGCAGGACGGCGGCGAAGTCGGCCCCCGCGAGCAGTTCGGCGACCTGCCTGCCCGTCGCCGCGTCCGCGACCTCGGGGAAGCGCACGCGCCGGGACTGCTTGCCGGCCTCCCGGGCGGTGGCGCGCCACTTGGCGAGGGCCTTGCCGCCGCGCTCGCCCTTCCACTGCGTGACGCAGCGGGCCGCGGCCCACGGCACGATCGCGTCGACCCCGACCTCGGTCATGGTCTCCACGGCCAGCTCGCCGCGGTCGCCCTTGGGCAGGGCCTGGACGACGGTGACGCGCGGTTCGGGCGCCGGTTCCTCGGACGTCGAGTCCATGTGGACGATCAGCCGGTCCTTGCCCTCGGTGTCCACCACCACGCACTCCGCCCAGCGCCCGGCCCCGTCGGTGAGGACCACGTCCTCGCCCGGCCGCAGCCGCTTCACGGAGACCGCGTGCCGGCCCTCGGGCCCGTCGAGGACGTACCGTCCGCCGCCGCCCGCGCGGAAGTGCTCGACGACGAAGACCGGCGCGGTCATCCGGCGCCCCCGGAGGACAGCGCCGCCCGGGCGGCGTCCAGTTCGGCGGCCAGCACCTCCACCAGCTGCCCGGCGGGCAGCTCGCGCGCCATCCGGTGGCCCTGGCCCGCCCACAGCGCCATGCCCTGCGCGTCGCCCGCCTTCGCGGCGGCCTTGCGGATCGGTGAGGTGAGGTGGTGGACCTCCGGGTAGGCGGCGGGGGCGTACGGGCCGTGCTCGCGCAGGAACCGGTTGACCAGGCCGCGGGCCGGGCGGCCGGAGAAGGCGCGGGTGAGCTCCGTGCGGGCGAAGAGCGGGTCGGTCAGCGCCCGCTTGTGCACGGCGCTGGCGCCGGACTCGGGCGTGGCGACGAACGCCGTGCCGAGCTGGGCCGCGGCCGCGCCGGCCGCCAGCACGGCGGCGATCTGGCCGCCGCGCATGACGCCGCCGGCGGCGACGAGCGGCAGGCCCACCGCCTCGCGGACCTGGCCCAGCAGGGACAGCAGCCCGATGGCCGAGCCGTCGTTCTCGGGGACGTCCCGGTGCGTGCCCTGGTGGCCGCCGGCCTCGGCGCCCTGGACGATCACCCCGTCCGCGCCGGCCTGCTCCACGGCCAGCGCCTCGTCGGCGGTGGTGGCGGTGACCAGGGTGAGGGTGCCGGCCCGGCGCAGGGCGTCGAGGACGTCGCGGGACGGGACGCCGAAGTGGAAGGAGACCACCGGCACCGGGTCGTCGAGCAGCACCGCCAGTTTGGCGTCGTAGCCGTCGTCCCGGCCGCTGTCGGGGTCGCCGAGCTCGGCCTCGTACCAGGCGGCCTCGCCGGCCAGCTGGTGGGCGTAGACGTCCACGGCGGCGGGCTCGGCCTGTTCGGGCTGCGGCATGAACAGGTTCACGCCGAAGGGGCGGCCGGTCAGCCCCCGCAACTGCTGGATCTCCTGGTACATGCCGTCGGCCGTCTTGTAACCGGCCGCGAGGAAGCCGAGGCCGCCGGCCTCGGACACGGCCGCGGCGAGCTGCGGCACGGAGACGCCGCCCGCCATGGGGGCCTGCACGATCGGAAGCGGGACGAGATCGGTCAGCGCGGAGGACATGACGGCATGGTGTCACGTCCTTCGGACGAGTCCGAACCCGGCCTGACCTCCGGCATGTACCGGCGGCACCCCCTCCCGGCCGGGTGCCGCCCCGCCGGGCGGGGGACGGCACGGGCGGGCCCGTCCCGCGTCGACGCCGGGCGCGCCCGCACCGGCTGCCGCGCCCGTTGAACGCGTCCTTCAACCGCGAGAACACCCCTCGCTGACCGGACTGACCCTGCCTGCCCGGAGGACACCCCCCGGACCCCCGGCCACAGTCCGGCACACCCACGACTCGCGCCGTCAGCGCCCGTTGAACGCGTCCTTCAACCGCGAGAACACCCCTCGCTGACCGGACTGACCCT
>NZ_JBHMCY010000029.1:41329-47887 GCF_042430725.1 Streptomyces cinereospinus
CACCCACGACTCGCGCCGTCAGCGCCCGTTGAACGCGTCCTTCAACCGCGAGAACAGCCCTTGCTGACCGGGCTGGAACTGGCCCTGGGGCCGTTCCTCGCCACGCAGCTTGGCCAGCTCGCGCAGGAGTCGCTCCTGCTCCACGTCCAGCTTGGTCGGGGTCTGGACCTCGACGTGCACGATGAGGTCGCCGCGCCCGCCGCCGCGCAGGTGCGTGACGCCCCGGCCGTGCAGCGGGATCGACTGGCCGGACTGGGTGCCCGGGCGGATGTCGACCTCCTCCAGGCCGTCCAGGGTCTCCAGCGGCACCTTGGTGCCGAGGGACGCGGCCGTCATCGGGATGGTGACCGTGCAGTGCAGGTCGTCACCGCGCCGCTGGAAGGTCGGGTGCGGCAGCTCGTGGATCTCGACGTACAGGTCGCCGGCCGGGCCGCCACCGGGCCCGACCTCGCCCTCACCGGCGAGCTGGATGCGGGTGCCGTTGTCGACACCGGCCGGGATCTTCACCGTCAGGGTGCGGCGGGACCGGACGCGGCCGTCGCCCGCGCACTCCGGGCACGGGGTCGGGACGACCGTGCCGAAGCCCTGGCACTGGGGGCAGGGGCGCGAGGTCATGACCTGGCCCAGGAAGGACCGCGTGACCTGCGAGACCTCACCGCGGCCGCGGCACATGTCACAGGTCTGCGCCGAGGTCCCCGGCGCCGCGCCCTCACCGCTGCAGGTGGAGCAGACGATGGCCGTGTCGACCTGGATGTCCTTCGTGGTGCCGAAGGCCGCCTCGTCCAGCTCGATCTCGATCCGGATCATCGCGTCCTGGCCCCGGCGGGTGCGCGAGCGCGGCCCGCGCTGCGACGCCGTGCCGAAGAACGCGTCCATGATGTCCGAGAAGTTCCCGAAGCCGCCCGCGCCGAAGCCGCCCGCGGCACCCGCGCCGGCCTGCGACAGGGGGTCGCCGCCGAGGTCGTAGACCTGCTTCTTCTGCGGGTCCGAGAGCACCTCGTAGGCGGCGTTGATCTCCTTGAACCGCTCCTGGGTCTTCGGGTCCGGGTTGACGTCCGGGTGCAGCTCGCGCGCGAGCCGCCGGAAGGCCTTCTTGATCTCTTCCTGCGACGCGTCGCGGCGCACGCCGAGAACGGCGTAGTAGTCCGTGGCCACTTACGACTCCGCCAGGATCTGTCCGACGTACCGTGCCACTGCGCGTACCGCTCCCATCGTTCCCGGGTAATCCATGCGGGTCGGTCCGACCACGCCGAGCTTGGCGACTGCCTCGCCGCCCGAACCGTAGCCGACCGACACCACCGACGTGGAGTTGAGTCCCTCGTGGGCGTTCTCGTGCCCGATGCGCACGGTCATGCCCGAATCCTTCGCCTCGCCCAGCAACTTGAGGAGCACCACCTGCTCCTCCAGCGCCTCCAGCACCGGCCGGATGGTGAGGGGGAAGTCATGTCCGAAACGGGTGAGATTGGCCGTACCGCCGATCACCAGCCGCTCCTCCGTCTCCTCGACGAGCGTCTCCAGCAGGGTGGAGAGCACCATCTGGACCGTACCGCGGTCCTCGGCCTCGAAGGCCTCCGGCAGATCCTGCACCAGTTGCGGCACGTCCGTGAAGCGGCGGCCCGCGACCCGGCTGTTCAGCCGCGCCCGCAGGTCCGCCAGCGACGACTCGCCGAACGGCGCCGGGCAGTCCACCATCCGCTGCTCCACCCGGCCGGTGTCGGTGATCAGCACCAGCATCACCCGCGCGGGGGCCAGCGACAGCAGCTCCACGTGCCGCACGGTGGACCGGGTCAGCGACGGGTACTGCACGACGGCGACCTGCCGGGTCAGCTGGGCGAGCAGCCGCACGGTGCGGGTCACCACGTCGTCCAGGTCGACGGCGCCGTCGAGGAAGTTCTGGATCGCGCGCCGCTCCGGCGCGGTCAGCGGCTTGACCTCGGCCAGCTTGTCGACGAAGAGCCGGTAGCCCTTGTCCGTCGGGATGCGCCCGGCACTGGTGTGCGGCTGGGCGATGTACCCCTCGTCCTCCAGGGCCGCCATGTCGTTGCGGACGGTGGCCGGGGAGACGCCGAGGCTGTGCCGCTCGGTGAGCGCCTTGGAGCCGACCGGCTCCTCGGTTCCGACGTAGTCCTGGACGATCGCGCGCAGGACCTGAAGCCTTCGTTCACTGAGCATCCGCGCACACCTCCAGCACGTCGTCCCCTTGCCGCTCCCCCTGGCACTCGACGCCCGCGAGTGCCAGCCTTACCGGCCCAGTGTACGGCCGTCGGGTACGCCCCCGGCAAGGCCGGTCCCGCCGGGTCGTGCGGGGCGGGGCGTACCGCTAGCGTCGCCGTATGAGCGTGACTTGGGAAGAGGTGGGCTGGGAGCGGCTCGCGACCGGCGTCGGGCGCTGCCGCCTCCCGGACTGGGACTGCACGGTGGGGCTGGTGGTCGGCCGGGGCGCGGCGCTGCTGATCGACGCCGGTTCGAGCCTCGCGGAGGGGGCTCGGCTGCGGACGCAGGCGGAGGAGCTCGCCGGCCGGCGTGTGACCCATCTCGCGCTCACCCACCCCCACTTCGACCACGTGCTGGGCGCGGCCGCGTTCGCCGGGGCGGAGGTGTTCGGCGCGGTCGGCGTCGACGCCGTGCTCGGCGGCCGGCGCGGCCGTGAGGAGCTGCGCGCGGACGCCGTCCGCCACGGCCTCGACGCGGCGGCGGCCCAGGAGGCGGCCGACACGCTGGTCCCGCCCCGCCACCACGTCTCCGGCGAGTGGACCCTCGACCTGGGGCCCGGCCGCCAGGTGCTGCTGGCGAACGTGGGGCCGGCGCACACGGCGTACGACCTGGCGGTCCTGGTGCCGGGCGGAGGTCCGGGCGACCGCGAGGTGGTCTTCTGCGGCGACCTGGTCGAGGAGTCGGGCGAGCCGCAGGCGGGGCCGGACGCGGTGCCGGCGCACTGGCCGGACGCGCTGGACCGGCTGGTGGGCTTCGGCGGCGAGGACGCGCTGTACGTGCCCGGCCACGGAGCGGTGGTGGACGCGGCGTTCGTACGGCGCCAGCGCGACGCCCTGGCCGCGCGGTTCGGCGTGTCGCACGGGTGACGCGTACAGCTGTCCATATCGTCGGGCGAATGCGCCAGTACTCTCCGGACCTGACCCCGCCGTGGAAGAAGCCCCAGCCCGTCCCGGAGGTCGCCGCGGAGCCCGGCCTGGTGGTCGAGGAGCCCGGCACCGGTTTCTGCGGCGCGGTCGTCCGCTGCGAGGCGGGCACGGTGACCCTGGAGGACCGCCTCGGCAAGCACCGGGTCTTCCCGCTGGAACCGCGGGGCTTCCTGCTGGAGGGCCGCGTGGTGACGCTGGTGAGGCCCGCCTCCGGACCGGCCCGCCCGGCCCGCACCGCCTCCGGGTCGGTCGCCGTGCCCGGCGCCCGCGCGCGGGTGGCCCGGGCCGGCCGCATCTATGTCGAGGGCCGGCACGACGCCGAGCTCGTCGAGCGGGTCTGGGGCGACGACCTGCGCGTGGAGGGCGTGGTCGTGGAGTACCTGGAGGGCGTGGACGACCTGCCGTCGATCGTGGAGTCCTTCGCGCCGGGCCCGGACGCCCGGCTGGGCGTCCTGGTCGACCACCTGGTGCCGGGCTCGAAGGAGTGGCGGATCGCACAGGCGGTGACGAGCGAGCACGCCCTGGTGGTGGGCCATCCGTACGTCGACGTCTGGCAGGCGGTGAAGCCGGCGTCGCTGGGGATCGAGGCGTGGCCCCGGGTGCCGCGCGGGCAGGACTGGAAGACGGGCGTGTGCCGGGCACTGGGCTGGCCGGAGAACACCGGCGCGGCGTGGCAGGGGATCCTGTCGCGGGTGCGCTCCTACAAGGACCTGGAGCCGGAGCTGCTGGGCCGCGTGGAGGAGCTGATCGACTTCGTCACGGCACCCGCGTAGGGCGTACCCGGACGGCCTCGCCGGTCCACCGACACGGGGCGTCTCCGGGCGGCCTCATCACGGCACCTCCTCGGGGCGCGTCTCCGGGCGGCCTCGCCGGTCCGGCCCCGGGCGGCGGCCTCGTCAGTCCACGAGGTCGCGCACCACGGCGTCGGCGAGCAGCCGCCCGCGCAGGGTCAGCGCCGCCCGGCCCGCCGCGTACTCCGGCTCCCGCAGGAGCCCGTCCGCCAGGGCCCGCCGGGCGGCCGCGCGGCCCCGCTCCCGGAGCAGTGACAGCGGCACGCCGTCCCGCAGCCGCAGCTCCAGCAGGACGCGCTCCACGCGGCGGTCCTCGTCGGTCAGCAGCTCGCGGCCGGCGCCCGGGGAGCGGCCGGCCGCCAGGGCGGCGGCGTAGGCGCCGGGGTGCTTCACGTTCCACCAGCGCACGCCCCCGACGTGGCTGTGCGCGCCCGGCCCCGCGCCCCACCAGTCGGCGCCCCGCCAGTACAGCTCGTTGTGCAGGCAGCGGGCGGCGTCCGAGGTGGCCCAGTTGGACACCTCGTACCACGCGTAACCGGCGTCGGACAGCCGCTCCTCGGCGATGAGGTACCGGTCGGCGTGCACGTCGTCGTCGGTCATCGGCACCTCGCCCCGGCGGATCCGCCGGGCCAGCTGCGTGCCCTCCTCGACGATCAGCGCGTACGCGCTGACGTGGTCCGGGCCCGCGCCCAGCGCCGCGTCCAGCGAGGCCCGCCAGTCGTCGTCGGACTCCCCCGGCGTGCCGTAGATCAGGTCCAGGTTCACGTGCTCGAACCCGGCGGCCCGTGCCTCCGCGACGCACGCCTCGGGGCGGCCGGGGGTGTGCGTGCGGTCCAGCACCCGCAGCACGTGCTGCCGGGCGCTCTGCATCCCGAAGGAGACCCGGTTGAAGCCGCCCTCCCGCAGGGCCGCGAGGTACGCCGGGCCGACCGACTCCGGGTTCGCCTCCGTGGTGACCTCGGCGTCCGCCGCCAGCCCGAACTCCTCGCGGACCGTCCCCAGCATCCGGACGAGGTCGTCCGCGGCCAGCAGCGTCGGCGTGCCGCCCCCGACGAAGACCGTCCGGACCTCGCGCGGATCGTCGCCGAGCACCTTGCGGGCCAGCCGGATCTCGTCGACGAGGGTGCCGGCGTAGTTGTCGCGCGAGGCGAGCACGCCGCCCGTGCCGCGCAGCTCGGTCGCCGTGTAGGTGTTGAAGTCGCAGTAGCCGCAGCGGGTCGCGCAGTAGGGCACGTGCAGGTAGAAGCCGAGGGGCCGGTCCGCGGCCCCGGCGAGCGCGGCCGGGGGCAGGGCGCCGTCGTGGGGGACGGGCTCGCCGTCGGGAAGTGCGGAAGGCATGTCCCCCATTGTCCCGTACGCGGCGCGTCACTCGGCCTGGAGCACCAGCAGCGCCAGATCGTCCTCCGGCGGCCGCCCGCCGAACTCGTGCACCAGCCGCCTGATCCGCTCGGCGATCAGCTCCGCGCTCATCCCGGCGCATCCCGCCAGCGCCGCCGCCAGCCCGTCCTCGTCGTCGAACTGGCGCGTGCCGCTGCGCCGCTCGGTGACCCCGTCCGTGACGCACAGCAGGGTGTCACCGGCCCGCAGCTCGAAGCTCTCGCTGGTGTAGGTCTCGTCCTCGACGACCCCGAGCAGGGTCTGCGGCCGCGCGACCGTGCGGACATCGCCGTCCGGGCCGAGCAGCAGCGGCAGCGGGTGCCCGGCGGAGGCGACGGTGCAGCGCACGCCGCCGTCGAAGGGGACGAGCTCGCCGTAGAGCAGCGACAGGAAGCGGGTCTGCGGGCCGTCGCCGGGGCCGGCGGGGCCGATCAGGGCGCGGGCGGCCGCGTCGGCGGCCTCCGTCGCGTCGTCGAGGAGGAGCTGGTTGAGCCGGTCGAGGACGTCGGCGACGCGGTAGCCCTCGCGGGCCAGCAGCCGCAGCCAGGGGCGGGCCAGCCCGATGACGACGGCCGCCTCGGGGCCCTTGCCCTGGACGTCGCCGACGGCGAAGCACCAGCGCCCGTCGCCCGCCGGGAAGAGGTCGTAGAAGTCGCCGCTGGGGCCGCCCTTGTCGCAGGGCTCGTACACGAGCGCGCTGCGCACGCCGGGGATCTGCGCCACCGCCCCGGGCAGCAGCCCGCGCTGGAGCACGGCGCTGATGGTGGCCTGCCGGGCGTACTGCCGGGCCGCCCCGATGGCCAGCGCCACCCGGCGGCTGAGGTCCTCGACGAGCCCGGTGATCTCGTCCGGGAAGCCCGCGACGCCGGCCCGCCCGATGACGAGCGAGCCCAGCGGCCGCCCGCCGGCGACGAGCCGGTAGGCCAGGGCGGCGCCACCGGGGGTGGGGGCGGCGGGGCCGAGGGGCGTGCTGCCGGGGATGGGGGCGGGGGCGGAAGGGGTGTCATCGGGGGCGGGAGCGGAGCCGAAGGGCGTGTCGTCGGGGACAGGGGTGGCGGCGGGGACGAAGGGCGTACCGTCGGCAAGGGGGACGGCGGCGGGGCCGACGAGGGTGTCGCCGGGGGCGGCCGAAGCGAAGGGCACGTCACCGGCCGCGGGAACAGCGGCCGAAGCGAAAGGCACGTCACCGGCCGCGGGAACAGCGGCCGAAGCGAAGGACACGTCACCGGCCACGGGAACAGCGGCCGAAG
>NZ_JBHMCY010000029.1:47982-55521 GCF_042430725.1 Streptomyces cinereospinus
AGCGGCCGAAGCGAAGGACACGTCACCGGCCACGGGAACAGCGGCCGAAGCGAAGGACACGTCACCGGCCACGGGAACAGCGGCCGAAGCGAAGGACACGTCACCGGCCACGGGAACAGCGGCCGAAGCGAAGGACGTACCGCCGACCGCGGAAGCGACGGGCACAGCACCGGCCGCGGGAACGGCGGCGGAGGCGAAGGGCGTTCCGTCGGCAGGTCCCTCGGGTGCGGCGTGGGCGCCGGAGCCCGGCGCCGGACCGGTCGCCGCCGTCCCGGGCACGGTGGACGCGTCGCCGGTGACCGCGCCGGTGCCGTGGTGGCGCCCCGGCCAGGACCGCGCGAGGTCCGCGTCCGAGGGCCACTGGTGCGGGTACGGATACGGCACCGGCCCCGAGAGCGTCACCCCCTCCTCCGTCCGCGGCGGCTCCTTCTCCAGGCAGCGGCGCAGCTCCTCGATCCGCTCCTCGCTGGCGTGCCACACCCGCGCCAGCCGCGCCCCGCCGGCCGCGCCGCCGACGCCCCGTCCGGACCGGCCGCCCAGGGCCTCGTCCTCCAGCCACACGGCGCACCAGTCGGCCAGCCGGGGCACGATCAGCTGGCCGGTGAGCGCGGCGACCAGGTCCTCGTCGAGCTGCCCGGCGAGCAGGTCGGAGGCCTCGGCGAGGAAGGACAGCGCGCCCCGGCCGAGCCAGTCCCGGTCGCGCTCGGCCCGCCGGGGGTGCCCGAACGAGCCGGGGAGGGCGCCGGGCCCGGGGGCGAGCAGTTCGGCGCCGGTGAAGCCCGCGCGCTCGGCGTCGTACCCGTCGGTGTCCGCGCCGGCCTCGGCGGAGAGGCGCGCCCAGACGGTCTTGGCGCCGCGCCGGTAGGTCACGCCCCACGCCTCGGAGAGCGCCGCGACGAGCCGCAGCCCGCGGCCGTACTCCGGGGTCTCGTACGCCGTCTCGCTCTGCGCGTCCCGGGGCGGCCGTGAGGGGTGGTGGTCGCACACCTCCACGACGACGGCACCGCTGTCCGGCTCCAGCCGGCAGACCAGTTCGACGTCCGTGCCGGCGTGCACGACGGCATTGGTGACCAGCTCGCTCAGCACGACCATGGCGTCGTGGGCCAGCCGGTCGGTGAGCCGCTCGGCGCCGGGCAGCCCGAGGCCGGTCCACTCCTGGAACGCCGCGCGCAGCAGCCCCCGGGCGGCGCCCGGCGCGAGCGGCGTTCCGTTCAGCGCGACGCGCACCTGTGCGCCGGGGCGCACGTTGGCAAGCGACACGGACTCCCGCTGCGCCGGCACGGCCCCCATCTTCAGCTCCCGAACGGCTCGGACGAATACGCCTCGATCACTGCCGACAGGGTGACAGACGGAGGCCACGCATAAGCGTGGAGTTACCGAAGTGGCCAATTCCGACCAGAAACCGTCAGCCGGTGGGCGCAGGACGCGCCAACCGGCCGAAGGAGGCGGGGAACCGCGCGGCCGGCCGCCCACCCTGGTCAGCCGCGCGCGGACCCCCTACGCTTCGCGCGCCCCCGCGTACATCTCGTCGAGCAGGTGCTGGTACTCCCGCTCGACCACGGGCCGCTTCAGCTTCAGGCTCGGCGTGATCTCACCGTGCTCCACGTCCAGGTCCCGGGGCAACAGCCGGAACTGCTTGATCGTCTGCCACCGCTGGAGCCCGGCGTTCAGCTGCCGCACGTACCCCTGCACCAGTTCCACGGTCGCCGGCGCGGCCACCACCTCGGCGTACGGCTTCCCCGCCAGCCCGTTCTCCTCCGCCCACTTGACGATCGACGCCTCGTCGAGCGCGATGAGCGCGGTGCAGAAGTTCCGGTCGGCCCCGTGCACGAGGATGTTCGACACGTACGGGCAGACCGACTTGAACGCGCCCTCGATCTCGGTGGGTGCGACGTACTTCCCGCCCGAGGTCTTGAACAGGTCCTTCTTGCGGTCGGTGATGCGCAGGTACCCGTCGGGCGACAGCTCCCCGATGTCCCCGGTGTGGAACCAGCCGTCCGGCTCCAGCACCTCCGCGGTCTTCTCGGGCAGCCCGTGGTAGCCCTCCATGATCCCGGGCCCGCGCAGCAGGATCTCGCCGTCCTCCGCGATCCGCACCTCGGTCCCGGGCAGCGGCTTGCCGACCGTGCCGGTCCGGTAGGCCTCACCGGGGTTGACGAAGGACGCCGCGGAGGACTCGGTCAGCCCGTACCCCTCCAGGATGTGGATGCCGGCGCCGGCGAAGAAGTACCCGATCTCGGGCGCCAGGGCCACCGACCCGGACACGCACGCCCGCAGCCGACCGCCGAAGGCCTCCCGCAGCTTGGAGTACACCAGCGCGTCGGCCACCTTGTGCCTGGCGGCCAGTCCGAACGGCGCCGAAGCGGTCCCGGTGCGCCGGAAGTTGTCCTGCGTGACCTTGGCGTACTCGCGCGCGACGCCCGCCGCCCACTGGAAGATCCTGTACTTGGCCGGGCCGCCGGCCCGCGCCTTGGCGACGACGCCGTTGTAGACCTTCTCGAAGATCCGCGGGACGGCCACCATGTACGTCGGCTGCACCACCGGCAGATTCTCGATGATCTTGTCGACCCGGCCGTCGACGGCGGCGATGTGGCCGACCTCGATGTGACCGGAGATCAGCACCTTGCCGAAGACGTGCGCGAGCGGCAGCCACAGGTACTGCAGGTCGTCCGGGTCGAGCAGCCGGGTCACGGCGATCGCCTTCGCCATGTACGACCAGTTGTCGTGCGGGAGCCGGACGCCCTTGGGCCGGCCGGTCGTTCCGGAGGTGTAGATCAGGGTGGCCAGCTGGTCCTTGGTGATCGCGCCGACCCGTTCCCGGACCAGGGCGGCGTCCTTCTCCAGCCGGGCCGCGCCCCGGGCCTCCAGCTCCGCCAGGCTCAGCACCCAGTCGCCGGTCTCCACGCCCTCCGCGTCGATGACCACGACATGGGTGAGCTCGGGCAGCTCGGCGCGCTTCTCCCGCGCCTTGGCGAGCTGCTCGGCGTTCTCCGCGATCAGGACGCGGCTGCCGGAGTCGGCGAGGATGTACGCCGACTCGTCGGCGTTGGTCTGCGGGTAGACCGTGGTGGTGGCCGCGCCGGCGCACATGATGCCGAGGTCGGCGAGGATCCACTCGATCCGGGTGGCGGCGGCCAGCGCGACCCGCTGCTCCGGCTGCACACCCAGCTCGATCAGTCCGGCCGCGACGGCGTACACCCGCTCGGCGGCCTGCGCCCAGGTGAGCGACTTCCAGTCGTCCGGGCCCCGCCCGGTGGCCGACGGGACCGGGTAGCGGTAGGCCTCGGCGTCCGGGGTGGCCGCGACGCGCTCCAGGAAGAGGCCCGCGACGGACGGCGGACGGTTCTCGATCAGGGTCTGTGTGTCGCTCACGACATCCTCCGGGGCCCGCGACCGGCGCGGCTGGCTCAGGGCGTCTAGCGCCTTCGGTGCGGCAGTTACCACTCGCGTGCCGTTGTTTAACTCACGAGTAACTATCGGGCAGGGATCAGGGTAGAGGCCGGCCGGCCACCGCGTAAGCCTCCGTACTCCGTCACTTCCTCCAGAAGGACAGCCCCATGCATGCGACAGGGGCCCGCCGTTCCGTACGGCGGGCCCCTGTTCGCCCGGAACGCGAGGTGATCCCCCGTCCGGTGCGGTTACTTCTTGCCCTTGCCCGACCCCGCGCTGTCGTCGCTGGACAGCACGGCGATGAAGGCCTCCTGCGGGACCTCCACGGAGCCCACCATCTTCATCCGCTTCTTGCCTTCCTTCTGCTTCTCCAGCAGCTTCCGCTTACGGGAGATGTCACCGCCGTAGCACTTGGCGAGGACGTCCTTGCGGATGGCGCGGATGGTCTCGCGGGCGATCACCCGCGACCCGATGGCCGCCTGCACCGGCACCTCGAAGGCCTGGCGCGGGATCAGCTCCTTGAGCTTGGCGACGAGCCGGACGCCGTACGCGTACGCCTGGTCCCTGTGGGTGATCGCCGAGAAGGCGTCCACCTTGTCGCCGTGCAGCAGGATGTCGACCTTGACCAGGCTGGAGGTCTGCTCGCCGGTGGGCTCGTAGTCCAGCGAGGCGTAGCCGCGGGTCTTCGACTTCAGCTGGTCGAAGAAGTCGAAGACGATCTCCGCGAGCGGCAGGGTGTAGCGGATCTCCACCCGGTCCTCGGAGAGGTAGTCCATGCCGAGCAGGGTGCCGCGCCGGGTCTGGCACAGCTCCATGATCGAGCCGATGAACTCCGTCGGCGCGAGGATCGTGGCGCGCACGACCGGCTCGTACACCTCGTTGATCTTGCCCTCGGGAAACTCGCTCGGATTGGTGACGGTGTGCTCGCCGCCGTCCTCCATGACCACCCGGTAGACCACGTTGGGCGCGGTCGCGATCAGGTCGAGGCCGAACTCGCGCTCCAGCCGCTCGCGGATCACGTCCAGGTGGAGCAGGCCGAGGAAGCCGACGCGGAAGCCGAAGCCGAGGGCGGCGGAGGTCTCCGGCTCGTAGACCAGGGCGGCGTCGTTGAGCTGGAGCTTGTCGAGGGCCTCGCGCAGCTCCGGGTAGTCCGACCCGTCCAGCGGGTACAGCCCGGAGAACACCATGGGCTTGGGGTCCTTGTAGCCGCCCAGCGCCTCCTCGGCGCCCTTGTGCTGGCTGGTGACGGTGTCACCGACCTTGGACTGGCGGACGTCCTTCACGCCGGTGATGAGGTAGCCCACCTCACCGACGCCGAGGCCGTCGGCGCCCAGCATCTCGGGCGAGTTGGTGCCGATCTCCAGCAGCTCGTGCGTGGCGCCGGTGGACATCATCCGGATCCGCTCGCGTTTGTTGAGCTGGCCGTCGATGACCCGGACGTACGTCACCACACCGCGGTAGGAGTCGTAGACCGAATCGAAGATCATCGCGCGGGCGGGGGCGTCCTTGACGCCGACCGGCGCGGGGATCTCGGCGACGACCTTGTCGAGCAGCGCGTCGACGCCGACACCGGTCTTCGCGGACACCCGCAGCACGTCGTCGGGGTCGCAGCCGACCAGGTTGGCCAGCTCCTCGGCGAACTTCTCCGGCTGCGCGGCGGGCAGGTCGATCTTGTTCAGCACCGGGATGATGGTGAGGTCGTTCTCCATCGCCAGGTACAGGTTGGCGAGGGTCTGTGCCTCGATGCCCTGGGCGGCGTCGACGAGGAGGACCGTCCCCTCGCAGGCGGCGAGCGACCGCGAGACCTCGTAGGTGAAGTCGACGTGCCCCGGGGTGTCGATCATGTTGAGGATGTGCGTGTTGCCCGGGTCCTGGGTGGGCGCCCAGGGCAGGCGCACGGCCTGGGACTTGATCGTGATGCCGCGCTCGCGCTCGATGTCCATCCGGTCGAGGTACTGAGCACGCATCTGCCGCTGCTCGACCACCCCGGTCAGCTGGAGCATCCGGTCGGCGAGCGTGGACTTGCCGTGGTCGATGTGCGCGATGATGCAGAAATTGCGGATCAGAGCCGGGTCGGTACGGCTCGGCTCGGGCACATGGTTAGGGGTCGCGGGCACGCAGGGTCCTGTCTCTTGAGGCGCCTTATGCCTCGGGTCGGATCGTCACATAGCCTCCATGGTCCCACGCGCGGCGACCGGGGACCGGTTTGGGCCGCCTGGAGCGCCGCTGGTAGCCTGGGTGGCTGTGCCTCATGCCCTCTCAGCGCGAGGCGCACCCTGAAGAAATCACCTGGCACGGGATCCGGAGTCTCCGATCCCGCGCCTGAACCTGAAAAGGCTCATTCGTGGCGAACATCAAGTCCCAGATCAAGCGGATCAAGACCAACGAGAAGGCCCGGCTGCGCAACAAGGCCGTCAAGTCCTCCCTGAAGACCGCGATCCGCAAGGCCCGCGAGGCCGCTGCCGCGGGTGACGTGGAGAAGGCCACCGAGTACCAGCGCGCTGCCGCGCGTCAGCTCGACAAGGCCGTCTCCAAGGGCGTCATCCACAAGAACCAGGCCGCCAACAAGAAGTCGGCGCTTGCTTCGAAGGTCACGTCCCTCAAGGGCTGAACCCCTTGTCTGGTCTGATCGGATCCGGTCACCGGATCCAGCCGCCGGAAGGACGCAGAGCGGGCCCTCTCTCATCCGCTCCCGACCGGCACCCCGAGTCCGTACGCGGCCTGCGTTCGCCACGCGGGTACGGGCTCACCGGCTGAACCCGGGGCCCCGGCGCCCCGCCCTTCCCCAGGGCGGACACCCGGGGCCTTCGGCATGCCCGCACCGGCCGCACACGGCAGGCGGCCGGCCGTCACGCCCGGAACTCGCCGGCCGCGTCGCCGTGCCGTCCCGGACGCCTCTCCGTCCCGGGCGGCCCGGGTCAGCCCCGCCCGCGTGACCGCGCCGCCCGCGCGATCGTGACGACGGCCTTCTCCAGGGCGTACTCGGGGTCGTCCCCGCCGCCCTTGACCCCGGCGTCGGCCTCGGCGACCGCCCGCAACGCCACCGCCACCCCGTCCGGCGTCCAGCCCCGCATCTGCTGGCGCACCCGGTCGATCTTCCACGGCGGCATGCCCAGCTCCCGCGCCAGATCGGCCGGCCGGCCGCCCCGGGCGGCGGACAGCTTGCCGATCGCCCGCACCCCCTGCGCCAGCGCGCTGGTGATCAGCACCGGCGCCACCCCGGTCGCCAGCGACCACCGCAGGGCCTCCAGCGCCTCCGCCGTCCGCCCCTCGACCGCCCGGTCGGCGACCGTGAAGCTCGACGCCTCGGCCCGCCCGGTGTAGTACCGACCGACGACCGCCTCGTCGATGGTGCCCTCGACGTCCGCGCACAGCTGGGACGCGGCGGACGCCAGCTCCCGCAGATCACTGCCGATGGCGTCGCAGAGCGTCTGGCAGGCCTCCGGCGTGGCCGACCGGCCCAGGGTGCGGAACTCCCCCCGTACGAACGCCAGCCGGTCCGCCGGCTTGGTCATCTTCGGGCACGCCACCTCCCGCGCCCCCGCCTTGCGCGCGGCGTCCAGCAGGCCCTTGCCCTTGGCGCCGCCCGCGTGCAGCAGCACGAGCGTGATCTCCTCGGCGGGCGTGCCGAGATACGCCTTCACGTCCTTGACCGTGTCGGCCGACAGGTCCTGCGCGTCGCGCACGACCACGACCTTGCGCTCGGCGAACAGCGACGGGCTGGTCAGCTCCGCGAGCGTGCCCGGCTGCAACTGGTCCGGCATCAGGTCGCGCACGTCCGTGTCGGCGTCGGCGGCCCGGGCGGCGGCCACCACCTCCCGCACGGCCCGGTCGAGCAGGAGATCCTCCTGGCCCACCGCGAGCGTCACGGGGGCGAGGGGGTCGTCTTGAGCAGTCTTCCTGGCCATCGCGCCCAGCATCCCACGTGCCGCTGACAACACCCTCCGCCGCCCTGCGCAGCCACGATCCCCACCAGCGATCCCCACCGGCACTCACCGCACGACGGCTCCCACAACAGGCTTACGGGAACCCGCCGGCCCCGCCGCACAACGGCTCCCACACCGCGCCACGGGGCTCCCGCCACCCTCGCCACGCAACGGCTCCCACACCACGCCCACCGGTCATCCCCCACCCCTCACCACACAACGG
>NZ_JBHMCY010000029.1:55621-88248 GCF_042430725.1 Streptomyces cinereospinus
CACACCACGCCCACCGGTCATCCCCCACCCCTCACCACACAACGGCTCCCACACCCGTCTACGGGTCCTCCCGCCACCCCTCCCACTCCGCGACGAACTCGTCCAGCTCCGCCGCCGCCAGCCGCCCGTCCTCGTCCCGCAGCAGCACCAGCCACTGCGCGTCCTCGGCGTCGTCCTCGCCGGCCAGCGCGTCCCGCACCAGGCGCGGCTCCTCGTGCAGGACGAACCGCTCCGCGAGCGTCTCCGCCACCTCCTCGGCGGCATCGCGGTCGGGCAGCACCAGCACATGTCTCACATCACTCACGGCAGCCATTTTCCGGCACCGGCCCGGCCCCCGAACGAGCAGGTCAGCCCACCTCTCCCCCGCTCCCCCTGACGACCGGCACCCGGTCCAGCTCGATCCCGAACCGCTCCCGGTACACCGCCAGCACCTCCTCGTCCGTCTCCAGCTCCCGCTCGTCCCGCGTCCCGTCCGCGGCCGTCTCCTTCAACTGCCGCCCGCTCAGCGTGATCCGCCCGCCGTCCTCCGTGATCCGGGAGCACACCAGCGACTGCCCGAAGTGCGACTCCGGCGAGGTGCTGTGCCACCAGGCGCCCGCCGCGAAGTCCTGGAGCACCCGGGGCCGCATCTCCAGCCGGTACACCGGAGTGCCGTCCCTGACCAGGTCCAGGTCGGGAGCGCCGACCCCGCCCCCGGCCGCCGGAGCACCCCGTACGCCCGCCGCGTCCGGCCCCGCCTCGACGATCCGGAACGCGCCCCCGGGATCCTCCTGCTCGCGCCGCTCCTCCAAGGCCAGCGGCCAGTGGCTGAGCGCACCGAAACCCACGTCGGCCAGCCACTCCCCGGCGTCCACCGTCCGCACCCGCAGCGCGAGGTGGTCGTAGGGGATCCCGAGCCGTCCGCCCTCCCCGTACACCCGCGCGGCCAGCAGCGAGACGTCGTAGCCCAGCGCGCCGAGCAGCGCGCCGAAGGACCCGTTCAGTTCGTAGCAGAACCCGCCCCGCCGCGCCCCCACCACCTTGTCCAGCAGCCGCTTCTCCTCCAGCACGATCTTTTCGCCGAGGTGGACCGACAGGTTCTCGAAGGGGACCGCCTGCAGATGGCGCAGCTGCAACTCCCGCAGCACGTCGACGGTGGGCCACGCCGGGTTGCGGACTCCCAGGCGGCGGAGGTAGGCGTCTGCCTGTGCGGAATGCATGCCTTCAGTCTCGCGCCACCCGCAAGCCCGCGCCCGCACCGGCGACGGCGATCGCCCCGTCCACATCCGTCCGCAGCACCCTCGCGCCCCCGGCCCGCAGCGCCGCGACCGTGCTGGGCGCCGGGTGGCCGTACGGGTTGTCCGCACCGCAGGAGATCAGTGCCAGCCGGGGCGCGGCCCGGCGCATCAGCTCCGGGTCCTGGTAGGCGGACCCGTGATGAGCCACCTTCAGCACGTCCACGCCGCCCACCGACGCGGCCGCCGGTGTGCGCAACAGGGCCCGCTGGGCCGGGGGTTCGAGATCTCCCAGCAGCAGCATCCGCAGGCCGGCGGAGCGTACGAGCAGCGCGACGCTGGCGTCGTTCGGGCCTTCCGGGGCCGCCGCCCGCCCGGACGGCGGCCACAGCACCTGCCAGGACAGGTCGCCGGTGCGCCGCTGCTCCCCCGCCTGGGCACGCGAGACCGGAACGCCCCGGGCGGCCGCCTCGTCGCGGACGAACTCCGCCTGGTCCACCGGCTTGTCGTAGCCGGTCGTCTCGATGGCCCCCACGGCACGCCCCCGCAGGACGCCGGGCAGCCCGGCCACGTGGTCGGCGTGGAAGTGGGTGAGGACCACCAAGGGGACACGGGTGACGCCGAGGTCGCGCAGGCACCGGTCGACCAGCCCGGGGTCGGGCCCGGCGTCGACGACGATCCCGGTGCCCGGGCCCGCCGCGAGCACGGTCGCGTCGCCCTGGCCCACGTCGCACATCGCCAGCCGCCATCCCGGCGGTGGCCAGCCGGTGACGATCCTGGCCAGCGGCGGCGGCTGCACCACCGCCAGCACCAGCAGTACCCCGCACCCGGCGCACAGCCACGGGTGCCCCAGCAACCGGCGGCCGGCGACCACGACGGCCACCGTGACGAGCGCGAGCGCCGCCGCCCCGCCCCAGCCCCCGGGCCAGTCCACCCCTGCACCGGGCAGCGCCGCCCCGGTCCGGGCCACCCGCGCGATCCACCCGGCCGGCCAACTCGCGCACCACGCAAGCCCTTCGGCCACCGGTAGGGCCACCGGCGCCACCGCCAGCGCCGCGAAGCCCAGCACGGTGGCCGGCGCGACCGCGAACTCCACGAGCAGGTTGCACGGCACCGCCACCAGACTCACCCGCGCCGACAGCACCGCCACCACCGGCGCGCACAGCGCCTGCGCCGCCCCGGCCGCGGCCAGCGCCTCCGCGAGCCGCGGCGGCACCCCGCGCCGCGCCAGCGCGCCGCTCCAGCGGGGCGCGAGGGTGAGCAGCGCGCCCGTCGCCAGCACCGAGAGCAGGAAGCCGGGGCTGCGGGCCAGCCAGGGGTCGTGGAGCACCAGCAGCAGCACCGCCGTCGCCAGCGCCGGGACCAGCGACTTGCGGCGGCCGGTCGCGAGGGCCAGCAGGGCGACGGCCCCGCAGGCCGCGGCCCGCAGCACGCTCGGGTCCGGCCGGCACACGACCACGAACGCCAGCGTGAGCGCGCCGCCGAACACCGCCGTCCCCCGCAGCGAGACGCCGAGCCGGGGTGCGAGGCCGCGCCGCTCAGCGCGCGGTGCCAGGCCGGGTGGCCCCAGCAGCAGGGCGAGGACGATCGTGAGGTTGCTCCCGGACACGGCGAGCGTGTGCGCCAGGTCGGTCTCCTTGAACGCCTCGTCCAGGTCGGCGGTGATCCGCGCGGTGTCCCCGACCACCAGCCCGGGCAGCAGCGCCCGGGCGTCCGCGGGCAGCCCGTCGGTGGCCTCCCGCAGGCCCGCCCGCAACCGCCCGGCGAACCGCTGCGCCCCCGACGCCTCCCGCACCACCCGCGGCCCGGCCCGGTCCCGCACCCGCAGCACCGCCGCGATCCGGTCCCCGCCCACCGGAGCGGGCGCGAGTCGTCCGGTCACCCTGACCCGGGTGGAGGGCAGCAGCCCGAGCCATTCCCGCCGCCCGGCCTTCGCCGCGTCGACGATCACCAGCACCGGCGTCCGGGTCCCGGTCCGTCCCGCCCCGGACGCCTCCGCGACGCTCCGCACCTCGCCCTTCGCCAGCACGGACACCGGCGCCAGGCGGTTCCCGGTGACCCGCGGCCGGGTGAGCCGGGGATCGGAGGTGATCTCCACGTCGGCGGTCACCGTGGCGTACCGCTCCGCCAGCCCCGGTACCGGCCCCCGTCGCAGATCGGCCCCGTGCAGCCCGGCCGAGGCGGCGGCGGCCGCGACACAGAGCAGCACGGCGGCGACGGAGGCCCGCGCCCCCGTGCGCGCGGGCGCGGTGACGGCGCCGGCGGGCTGCCGCCCGGCACCGGCGGGCGCGGTGGCGGCGCCGGGCAGCAGCCCGCACGCCACGGCGAGGCAGACCACGACCACACCGGTCAGCAGCCCCGGCGAGACGTCCAGCGTCATGGCCGCGGTCGCCCACGCGGCCAGGGCGGGCGGGACGAGCCGCAGGTCGGCGGGCCCTTCCTGCCGTGGGTGGGCGACTTTGAGACCCCTCCCGGAGGCTCCGTGGACAGCGGACGCGGGCTCGGACGCCGGACCACCGGAGGCCGCGTGCGCGGCGCTCCGCGCAGGGCGCCGGTCCCGGACGTGCCTCATGGCCGTACGAGGTCGCGCAGGTCGGCGAAGCGCCGCTCGCCGATGCCGTTGACCTCCCGCAGTTCGTCCACCGAGCGGAAACCGCCGTGCCGGGTGCGGTAGTCGAGGATGTGCTGCGCCAGCACGGGACCGACGCCGGGGAGGCCGTCGAGTTGCTCGGCCGTGGCGGTGCCGAGCGAGACGGGCGTCGCGGGCGCACCCGCCCCACCGGCCGGGACTCCCCCGGCCAGGGCCCCTCCGGCGGGCGCGGGGACGGCGACGGGCGCGGGCTGCCCGACGATCACCTGCTCCCCGTCCACCAGGAAGCGGGCCCGGTTCAGGCCGTCGAGGTCCGTGCCCGGCCGTACCCCGCCGGCCGCCTTCAGCGCGTCGGCCACCCGCGAACCGGCCGGCAGACGGTGGATGCCGGGTTCGCGCACCTTGCCGCTGACGTCCACCACGATCTCGGCGACGGGCGTACCGGTCGCGGCGCCGGACGGGTCGGCCACCGCACCCGGAGCGGCCGCCGGCAGGCCCTCCGGCTCCGCGAACGGCGCCGCCGCGCGGACCACCTCGGGTGCCTGCACGGGCTGCGGCCGTCCGGCCAGGAAGTGCTGGACGGCGAACCCCGCGACGACGACGAGCAGCACGGTGAGCGCCACGACACTCCGGCGCTCCAGCCCGCAGCGAGCCTGCAACCACACCGGCATCCGCTCGCGCAGCGCCAACGCGGCCCGCTCCCGGCGGACTGCCGCGCCCCCGGGTACGGCCGGCGGCCCCGCCTCAGCGGCGTCCCCCGGTGGCCCGGCTCCCGGCTCCCGCCACTCCCCGGCCCGTTCGCCGAAGAGCACCTCCGCCCGGCGCCTGAGTTCCTCTGCCGAGGCATGCCGGTGCCCGGCCCGGCCCAGCGCCGGCGGACGGCGGCGACGGTGTGCGGTACGGCCGTCGGAGGCGGGTCCACGGCCGGGTCCACTGGTGACGGATGCTGCGCGTGTGCGTGATCGAAGTGCCATGCGCCGAGGATGCGCCAGTCCGGCACCCCGGCGATGATCTTGCGCGAAGTCCGGGGACCACTCCCCGGTTGTGGACAACTCCGCCACCCGCACGAGTGAAACCCGGTGCCCGCGCCTGGTGACCGGGCCTCACCGGCCGGCTCCCAGGGGCCCGCTCACCGCACCGACACCACAACCCCCAGCAGCCCCGGCCCGGTATGCGCCCCGATCACCGCCCCTACCTCGCTGACGTGCAGGTCCGCCAGCCCCGGCACCCGCCCCCGCACCCGCTCCGCCAGCGCCGAGGCCCGGTCCGCGGCGGAGAGATGGTGCACCGCGATGTCCACCGGCGCGCTGCCCGCCCGGTCGGCCACGATCTCCTCCAGCCGGGCGATCGCCCTTGACGCCGTGCGGACCTTCTCCAGCAGTTCGATCCGGCCGCCGTCCAGCTGCAACAACGGCTTCACGGCCAGCGCGGACCCCAGGAACGCCTGCGCGGTGCCGATCCGTCCGCCGCGCCGCAGATAGTCGAGGGTGTCGACGTAGAAGAAGGCCGAGGTGCCGGAGGCCCGTTTCTCCGCCGCCGTGACCGCCTCGTCCACCGTGCCTCCGCCCTGTGCCACCTCGGCCGCGGCGAGCGCGCAGAAGCCGAGTGCCATCGCGATCATGCCGGTGTCCACCACGCGTACCGGCACGGGGGCTTCGCGCGCCGCGAGGACGGCGGCGTCGTAGGTGCCCGACAGTTCGGCGGACAGGTGCAGGGAGACGATGCCGGCGGCGCCGGACTCGGCGGCCTTGCGGTAGGTCTCGGCGAACAGCTGGGGGCTGGGCCGCGAGGTGGTGACGGGGCGTCGTTTCTGCAGCGCCAGGGCGAGCGAACGGGTCGAGATCTCGGTGCCCTCTTCCAGCGCGCGGTCTCCGAGGACCACGGTCAGGGGCACCGCCGTGATGCCATGGCGCTCCATCGTCCGGGGCGGCAGGTAGGCCGTTGAATCGGTGACGATCGCGACATGGCGGGACATGAGCTGGAGGTTACCTGCCGTAGTGCCCGGGCGGCAGCCCGGGCCTGCCACCTGCGCGGCACATGCGCGCGCACGCCGCAGGGAACCCTCGCACACCGCACCGGCGTCCGGACAGACCCCGGACGCTCAGGTGGTGCTCTCGGGCCGGGGCTTCTTCTGCCAGGGGTACGCCGGGCGCGGTCCCGGCGGGGTGATGGCGGGCGGCGCCGGCTCCTCGGCCGTGCGTGACCGCGCGCCGTCCGGCCAGGTCTGCCGGGTGTCCGGGGCGTCGGCGGGCGGCGCCTCGGGCCACGGCGGCGGGGTCGCGGCGGAGTCGGTCGTCGTCCAGTGCCGCAGCGCTCCGGTCTCCATGTCGATCTGGGTGCTCAGCGCGTCCAGGTCGTCGTCCGCGAAACGGCCGGCCCGGTCGCGGGCCGCCCAGCGCAGCGACTCCGCCGACCGTGTGATGCGCTCGGTGCGGTCGCGCAGCTCGGGCAGCCGCTCGGCCAGCCTGACCCGGTCGGGCTCGGACTCCAGGCGCCGCAGCTCGGCGTCCAGCTCGTGTCCGTGCGCGCTGAGCCGCTGGAACAGGCCGAGGGCCTCCTTCAGGGACTCGTCCTCGGCCACGCCCGCGTGCAGCGTGTCCTGGGTGGCCCGCATGGAGGTGCGCAGCTTCAGGCGGAGCTGGGCGATCTCGCCGACGGGGCCGGGCTGGGCGAAGGACTTGGCGCGCAGCGTGTGGTCCTCGACCGTGCGGCGGGCCTGCGTGATGGTGCGGTCGGCGGCCCGCTTGGCGGCGCCGACCACCTTGACGGTGGCGTAGGCGCCCAGTCCCAGGAAGACCACGAAGAGCAGGGCGAAGACCAAGAACACTGCTTCCACGAGGCTCCTCCTCCGAACCGGCCGCGGCACACGCCGCACCGCTCTTCAACGGTAAACGCAACGGGCAGGTTCGGAGTTCCGGCAGAACCCCGAACCTGCCCGCAGAGCACCCGGAACCGACCCGTAGGGGACGCCCCTGAGACGGGGCGTCCCCACGACAAGGACCTTGCCCCCGCCTACGCCGGAACGATGTTCACCAGCTTCGGCGCCCGGACGATCACCTTGCGGATCCCGGCCCCGCCCAGCGCCGCGACCACCTTCTCGTCGGCCAGCGCCACCTTCTCCAGCTCCTCCTCGGAGATCGACGGCGGCACCTCCAGCCGCGCCCGCACCTTGCCCTTGATCTGCACCACGCAGGTCACGGTCTCGTCCACGACGTACGCCGGGTCGGCGACGGGGAAGTCCCGGTGGACCACCGAGCCGGTGTGCCCCAGCCGCCGCCACAGCTCCTCGGCGATGTGCGGCGCCAGCGGCGCGATCATCAGGACCAGCGCCTCGGCGACCGGCCGCGGCACCGCCCCGCCCGCCTTGGTCAGGTGGTTGTTCAACTCGGTGACCTTGGCGATCGCGGTGTTGAACCGCAGGCCCTCTAGGTCACCGCGGACCCCGTCGATCGCCTTGTGCAGCGCCCGCAGCGTCTCCTCGTCGATGTCGGCGGGCTCGGCGTCGACCACCGTGACCTCACCGGTGGACTCGTCGACGATGTTGCGCCACAGCCGCTGCAGCAGCCGGAACTGGCCCACCACCGCGCGCGTGTCCCACGGCCGCGACACGTCCAGCGGACCCATGGCCATCTCGTACAGCCGCAGGGTGTCCGCACCGTACTCGGCGCAGATCTCGTCCGGAGTGACCGCGTTCTTCAGGGACTTGCCCATCTTGCCCAGCAGCCGGCCGACCTGCTCGCCCTGGTGGTAGTAGGCGCCGTCGCGCTCCTCCACCTCGGCGGCCGGCACCGCGATGCCGCGGCCGTCCCGGTACACGTAGGCCTGGATCATGCCCTGGTTGAACAGCCGGTGGAACGGCTCGGCGGACGAGACGTGGCCCAGGTCGTACAGCACCTTGGACCAGAAGCGCGCGTACAGCAGGTGCAGCACGGCGTGCTCGGCACCGCCGACGTACAGGTCGACACCGCCGTGCGGCAGGCCCTCGCGCGGGCCCATCCAGTACCGCTCGATCTCCGGGTCGACCAGCTGCTCGGAGTTGTGCGGGTCCAGATAGCGCAGCTCGTACCAGCAGGAGCCGGCCCAGTTGGGCATGGTGTTGGTCTCGCGGCGGTACTTCTTCGGGCCGTCGCCCAGGTCCAGGGTGACGTTGACCCAGTCCTCGTTGCGCGACAGCGGCGTCTCGGGCTGGGTGTCGGCGTCGTCCGGGTCGAAGGTGCGCGGCGAGTAGTCCTCGACCTCGGGCAGCTCCAGCGGCAGCATCGACTCGGGCAGGGCGTGGGCGATGCCGTCCTCGTCGTAGACGATCGGGAAGGGCTCGCCCCAGTACCGCTGCCGGCTGAACAGCCAGTCCCGCAGCCGGAAGTTGACGGTGCCCTCGCCGACACCGGACCGCTCCAGCCAGGCGGTGATGCGCGCCTTGGCCTCGACGACGCCCAGGCCGTCCAGGCTGACCTGGTCGTTCGACGAGTTGATGATCTTCGCGTCGTACGACGCGAAGGCGTTCTCCCACGTCGAGGTGTCCGTGCCCCGGCCGTCCGTCGGCTCGACGATGCAGCGGATCGGCAGCTCGAAGGCGCGCGCGAACTCGAAGTCGCGCTGGTCGCCCGCCGGAACGGCCATGATCGCGCCGGTGCCGTAGCCCATCAGGACGTAGTCGGCGATGAAGACGGGCACCCGCTCGCCGTTGACCGGGTTGGTGGCGTACGCGCCGATGAACACGCCGGTCTTGTCCTTGGCCTCGGCCTGCCGCTCGACGTCGGACTTGGCGGCGGCCTGCGCGCGGTAGGCGGCGACGGCCTCGGCCGGGGTGGCGTGGCCGCCGGTCCACACCTGGCGGGTCCCCTCCGGCCAGGCGGCCGGGGTGAACTTCTCGACCAGCGGGTGCTCCGGCGCCAGCACCATGTAGGTCGCGCCGAACAGGGTGTCCGGGCGGGTGGTGAAGACGGTGATGCGCTCGCCGTCGATCGGGAAGTCGACGCGGGCGCCCTCGGAACGGCCGATCCAGTTGCGCTGCTGCAACTTGATGGCCTCGGGCCAGTCCAGCTCGTCCAGGTCCTCCAGCAGCCGGTCGGCGTAGGCGGTGATGCGCATGTTCCACTGGCGCAGCCTGGCCTTGAAGACCGGGTAGTTGCCGCGCTCGGAGCGGCCGTCGGCGGTGACCTCCTCGTTGGCCAGGACGGTGCCCAGGCCGGGGCACCAGTTGACCGGCGCGTCGGAGGCGTACGCCAGGCGGTACTCGCCCAGCACGTCGGCGCGCTCGGCGGCGCTCAGCCCGGACCAGGAGCGCCCGCCGGGCAGCGCGCGCTCACCCTTCTCGAACTGCTCGACCAGCTCGGCGATCGGGCGGGCCCGGCGCGCCTGCTCGTCGTACCAGGAGTCGAAGATCTGCAGGAAGATCCACTGGGTCCACTTGTAGTAGTCCGGCTCGATCGTGGCGAACGACCGGCGCTTGTCGTGGCCCAGGCCCAGCCGGCGCAGCTGGACCTTCATGTTCTCGATGTTGGCCTCGGTGGACACGCGCGGGTGCGTGCCGGTCTGCACGGCGTACTGCTCGGCGGGCAGGCCGAAGGCGTCGAAGCCCAGGGTGTGCAGGACGTTGTGGCCGGTCATCCGGTGGAACCGGGCGTAGACGTCGGTGGCGATGTACCCCAGGGGGTGGCCGACGTGCAGGCCCGCGCCGGAGGGGTACGGGAACATGTCCATGAAGAACTTCTTGGGCTTGGCGACCGTCTCGGCATCGCCCGCCAGGTCGCCCTTGGGGTTGGGTGCCGCGTAGGTGCCCTCGGCGTCCCAGAAGTCCTGCCAGCGTGCCTCGATGTCGGCCGCCATGGCGGCCGTGTAGCGGTGCGGCGCGGCCACCTCGGCGGCGGCTGCGGGGTTCGTCTCGCTCATGATCCTCAAAGCTCCATCGACGGTCTCTGCCAGCGGCTGCGCTTCCTAGGAAACGAAAAATCCCCTCGCACAGGAGGGGACGCCGCGCCGACTCCGGCCACTCGACTCACCCGGTGGCCGGGACTGATCAGCGCGGCCCGCCAAGCAGAAGGCGTACGGCACGCATGGCGTCAGGGTACCGCAGCCGTCGGCCGGGCCGCGACGGAGCTGAACGTCGGTCAATAGTTACTTCGCGTAACGGTCGCTATGGGGCATCACAACGAGCGCATAGTCATTTGGTAACGACGCAATAACTCAAAATCTCCTACCGATCGATATGGGCCGACTTAGAGTGCGGCGCGGGACCGCTTTCCCGAATCCGCTCGGAGTTGCCCCCATGAACCCTCGTCGTAGTAACAGCCCGCTACCCCAGCCCGGCCGGTCGGCCTACGGGGTGGCGACGGCTGCCGCCCTCGTGCTCATCCCCGCGGTGGTGCTGATCGGAGGTGACCGGTTCCGCGACTTCCTGAACTTCGGCGCGGGTGTCCTGTCCCTCGTCACGCTCACCGGCTCGGTGCTCTGGGGCCTCTTCGCCCAGGACCGGATCTTCCTCAACGCGCGCCAGCGGCTGCTCGGGCAGGCGGTGCACCGGACGATGGCGGCCGCTTCGATCGCGTTCCTGCTGCTGCACGTCACCACCAAGCTCGCGCTCGACCACGTCGACCTGATCGCCGTGGTCATCCCGTTCTCGCTCGGCGTGACCGGCAGCGCGGGGCTGATCGGCCTCGGCTCGGCGGCCGGGCTGCTGACGGTCTTCGTGAGCGTCACCGGGGCGCTGCGCGGCGCCTTCGCCTCCCCGGCGCCGGTCGCCGCCCGCTGGCGGTCGATGCACACGCTGGCCTACCCCGCCTGGTGCGCGGCCCTGGTCCACGGCCTGTTCGCGGGCCGCGAGGCGAAGCCGGTCTTCGTGTTCCTGTACGGCCTGTCCCTGGTCGCGGTGATCGGCGCGCTCGCCCTGCGCGCGGCGCCCCGCCCGGTCAAGCGCGAGATCGCCGACCGGCTCGGCGCGCTGTTCGGCGGCGAGCGGCAGCCCGCCCAGGACCTCGACGCGAGCCGCGCGCGGGTGCCCGGCGAGTCCGCCCTGCCGGGGTACGAGAAGGCGCTCCCGGGCTACGAGCAGCAGCGCACGACGTCCGCGCCCCCGTCGTACGCCCCGTCGTACAGCCCGTCGTACGCCCCCTCCGAGCCCTCCGCCGCCGAGACCACCGGCGGTTTCGCCGCCGCCTACCGCGCCGTCGGCCGCACCCCGGGCCCTCAGCAGCCGTTCGGCGACCGGACCCCGCGCGCGGGACTGCCGGACTTCCAGCCCACGGAGGCCCTCCCGCGCGTGGAGGGCGCCTCGGGCTCCTGGCCGATCCCGTCCCCGCCCCCGGTCGGCGAGGCGCCCCCGTCGGCGTACGACCCGCTCCAGGACACGGGACACACCATCCCGGTCTACGGCAATCCGGGCGCGTCCGGCTATGGATCGAGTGATGTGTACGACACCGGTGAGATGAACGCCGCCTTCGGCACGTACTACCCGGACGACACGTACAACAACAGCGGTCCCGCCACAGAAACACTGCCCGGTGCGTCCTACGACTTCGGCGCACCGGGTTCGGGCGAACCTTGGAACACGCCTTCCGGAGGCAATAGGTGAACGAGGCCCTGCCCGACATACCGGAAGTCCGCGTGGTCGGTCTTCCCCAGCTCACGTCCGGCTTCGACCTTGTCGAACGACTGGATCTGCCCATGCACCTGAAGGTGCACGGGCCGCTCGAACCGATGGCCGGCGAGCAGCTCGCGCAGCTCGCCGAACGCATCAACCTCAGGGGCCGCGGCGGCGCGGGCTTCCCCTTCCACCGGAAGCTGCGCTCGGTCGCCGAATCGGCGATCAAGCGCGGCGTGCGGCCGGTCGTCGTGGTCAACGGCAGCGAGGACGAACCGGCCTGCCGCAAGGACACGGTGCTGATCAACCGCGCGCCGCACCTGATCCTGGACGGCGCCCTGCTGTGCGCGGAGGCACTGGGTGCCCGCACGCTCGTGGTGGGGGTCACCCGTGAGTCCACGCAGCGCTCCATGGAGGCCGCGCTCGCCGAACGCGGCCTCAGCAACGGCCGCCGCTCCGCCCTCCGCGCGCGGGTGCAGCGCAACCCGGTCCGCATGGTCACCGGCGCCGCCGCCTCCCTGATCCGCTCCATCGACGGCGGCCCGGCGATCCCGCCCGGCCGCAAGGTCAGCGCCTCGAAGAGCGGCGTCGGCGGCGCGCCCACCCTGCTGTCCAACGCCGAGACGTTCGCCCAGCTGGCGATCGCCGCCCGCATCGGCCCCGAGCGCTACGGCAACACCGGCCTGTACGACGAGCCGGGCACCGTCATGCTGACGGTCTCCGGCGCCGTCGCCCGCCCCATGGTCATCGAGGTGCCCACCGGCGTGCCCCTGCGCTACGTCCTGCAACTGGCCGGCGCCCCGCCGGTGCCGCAGGGCGTGCTGACCGGCGGCTACCACGGCAAGTGGATCGACGCGGCGACGGTGGACGAAGCGATCGTCTCGCGCAACTCGCTGGACGCGGTGGGCGGTTCGCTGGGCGCCGGGGCGATCCTGCCGATCGGCCAGGAGACCTGCCCGCTGGGCGAGTCGCTGCGGGTCGCGCGGTGGCTGGCGGAGGAGAGCGCGGGCCAGTGCGGCCCCTGCTACCTCGGCCTGCCCGCCGCCGCGCGCGGCCTGGAGGACATCCTGGGCGGCGGCGGTCCGGCCGCCCTGGAGGCGCTCAAGCAGGTCGCCAAGAACGTCAAGCGGCGCGGCGCGTGCTCGCACCCCGACGGTTCGGCGATGTTCCTGGAGTCGACCGTCAAGGCGTTCACGGACGACCTGGCGGCCCACGTCCTCGGCAACGGCTGCGGACGGCCCGTACAGGGCGTGCTGCCGCTCTTCGCGGGCGGCCGGGCCTCCACGGGCATCCCCGGCGGCGCGGACGGGGACAACGGCCCCAGCCGCCAGCAGATCCACGTCGACTGGACGCTGTGCCGGGGCCACGGCCTGTGCGCCGACATCCTCCCCGAGGTCTTCGAACTGGGCGCCGACGGCTTCCCCACCGTCGCCCAGGCCCAGGTGCCGCGTTACGCCGAGGCCAAGGCGCTGCGCGCGGTCCGCCGCTGCCCCGCCCTCGCCCTGCGCATCGAGGAGCAGGCGGAGCGGGCACCGGCCCGCAACACCCTTCCGGTCCTCTCCCAGGGCCGTGGCCGCCGCGCCCTCGGCCGCTGACGGCACGCGCGGGGGGCCGCCCGGACCGGGCGGCCCCCCGCCGACTCCCTCCGGACACACCCGGGAACACGAAAAATCCCGCCGGGTCGGATCGACCCGGCGGGATCTGCTTGTGGAGCTAAGGAGAATTGAACTCCTGACCTCCTGCATGCCATGCAGGCGCTCTACCAACTGAGCTATAGCCCCTTGCGGTGTTCCGCCCGGCTTCCCCGGCGGCGACGCCAACATTACACGGTCGACCGGGTGCTCCACCAAATCGTTTCCCGTCTGCACCGATACGACCGATACGGCCTGTACGGCCTATATGGTCGGCTCTCGTGACCGTGATCGCGTCCACCGCCGTCCCCCGCCGGATGCCCGTCGCCCTCGGCGCCTGCCTGCTCTCCTTCGCGGCGTTCTGGGTCGCCCAGCGGGCCGCGCACGTCTCGATGGTGGACCTGATGGTCTACCGGGCCGAGGGCGCCACCGTCCGCGCGGGCGGCGACCTGTACGCCCTGCGCGCCACCGCCGCTCAACTGCCCGCCACCTACCCGCCCTTCGCGGCCCTGCTGTTCACCCCGCTCTCGCTCCTCGGCACGGGGTCCCTGCGCGCCCTGGCCACGGCCGGGAACCTCGTCCTGCTGGTGGTGTTCGTGCGGCTGTCCCTGCGGCTCGCCGGGCACACGCGCGTGGAGACCGCCTGGTGGGCCTCGGCGGTGGCCGTGTGGTGCGAGCCGGTGTGGACGACCCTGCGCTACGGCCAGATCAACCTGCTGCTCGCCGTGCTGGTCCTGTGGGACCTCTCCCGGCGCCCGGGCGGCCGCTGGGCGGGCGTGGGCATCGGCCTGGCGGCCGCCGTGAAACTGACCCCCGCGCTGTTCGCCGTCTTCCTGCTCGCCACCGGTGCCGTGGCGCGCCGGCGGCACCGCACGGGCCCGTGGCTGCGGCACGCGCGCGGGGCGGCCTGCGGCTTCGCCTGGGCGACGCTGCTGGCGGCGGCCGTGCTGCCGTACGACTCCTGGCGGTTCTGGACCGACGCGGTGTTCCGCGCCGACCGCGTCGGGCACCCCGAGGAGACCGCGAACCAGGCGCTGCGCGGCGTTCTGGCGCGCGCGCTGCACACACCCGAGCCCGGGGCCCCGTGGGCCGCCGCGGCGGCCCTGGTGGCCGTGGCGGGGCTGGCGGTGGCCGTCGTGGCCGAGTTGCGCGGGGAGCGGGCGTACGCGGTGGTCTGCTGTGCGCTGACCGCACTGCTCGTCAGTCCGGTGTCGTGGTCGCACCACTGGGTGTGGTGCGTGCCGCTGGTCCTGCTGCTGGGCGTGCGCGGCCACCGCGCGGCCGCCGTGGGCACGCTCGCGGTGTTCTGCTCGTACGCCCTGTGGTGGGTGCCGCACGCCGACGGCCGGCCAGAACTGCGCCAGGGGCCGCTGGAGTTGGCGCTGTCGGGCCTCTATGCCGCCACCGCCTGCCTCGTCCTGGCGTGCGCGCTGCCCGCGCGCGGGACCGTCAGGCCGTCACGAACGAGTAGAACCGCTTGAGCGTGCAGTGCTCTTCGAGGAGCCGGCCGTAGATCGGCTCACCCTCCAGCTCGCGGTACGTCTCGATCGGGTCGCCTTTTATGATCAGCGCCCGCGCGCACTCCTCGCACCAGTACTGGTAGTCGGGGTTGACCGGTTCCATGTCGCGGACGATCGGCGTACCGCTGCCGCACCAGTCGCATTTCCGCCTGTGTGCACCCATCGATCAGCTCCAGCTGTGGCCGCAGGCCGTGCACACGTAGGAGATCCCGCCGTTGTCGCCGAGCACCTGGGCGACATGCGCGGAGCCGCAGGAAGGGCAGCTGAGCCGGGTGGTCGTGTCCCGGGTCAACGCCGCTTCGCCCAGGAGGTGGCCGACCTCCCCGAGGATGCTCGCAGGCATCGCTACTCCCTCCCGTCGGGCCGCGCCCCCTTCCAGCCGTTTGATTCTGCCACGACCGGACCAATACGGTCAGCGACGCCTCGGTACCAGTCCGGACACGGCAGCCCGGGGCGTCTCCGCAAGAGGTATACGCCTGCCGGACCACGACTGCTCAACCGTCTGACGACGAAAAATCCCGCCCCCTGAGGGGACGGGATTCGTCCGTGGAGCTAAGGAGAATTGAACTCCTGACCTCCTGCATGCCATGCAGGCGCTCTACCAACTGAGCTATAGCCCCTGGTCCCACCCGGCCGAGCCGTGTGGTGTTCCGTCCCGCTCGGCGGGGCGAACAAGAAGAACTTTAGCCTGCGACCTGCCGGAAAGTGAAATCCGGGCTCCCGAGGGGCCGGCGCGGGTCAGTCGTCGTCGCCGAGCACCGGCTCCGGGAGCGTGCCGGCGTTGTGCTCCAGCAGCCGCCAGCCGCGGGCGCCCTCGCCGAGGACGGACCAGCAGCAGTTGGACAGGCCGCCGAAGCTCTCCCAATGGCGGGCCTCCAGGCCGAGGAGGCGGCCGATGGTGGTGCGGATCGTGCCGCCGTGGCTGACGACCACCAGGGTGCCGTCGTCGGGCAGCTTGTCGGCGTGCCGGAGCACGACCGGGGCGGCGCGGTCGGCCACCTCGGACTCCAGTTCGCCTCCGCCGCGGCGCACCGGCTCCCCGCGCTTCCACGCGGCGTACTCCTCGCCGTGGCGGTCGATGATCTCCTCGTGCGTCAGGCCCTGCCAGACGCCCGCGTAGGTCTCGCGCAGGCCCTCGTCGCGGTCGACGCCCAGGCCGGTGAGGGCGGCCAGCTCGGCGGCCGTGTCCGCGGCCCGCTTCAGGTCCGAGGAGACGATCGCGTCGGGCTTGAGGGAGGCGAGCAGGCGGGCGGCGCGGCGGGCCTGGGCGACGCCGGCCTCGGTGAGCTCGACGTCCGTGGTGCCCTGGAAGCGGCGCTCCACGTTCCAGGAGGTCTGCCCGTGCCGCCACAGGATGACCCGGCGGCCGCGCCCCGGCCTGGCGGTGCTCACCTCACCGGTGGCGCTCACCGCCAGTCACCACCTGTCTCGGCGTCCTCCTCGGCGGCCTGGAGCCGGGCGTGCTCCTCGGCCTTGCCGCGGGTGGCCTTGGCGTCGGCGGGCAGCTCCAGCTCGGGGCAGTCCTTCCACAGCCGCTCCAGGGCGTAGAAGACGCGCTCCTCGCTGTGCTGCACGTGCACGACGATGTCGACGTAGTCGAGCAGGATCCACCGGGACTCGCGGTCGCCCTCGCGGCGCACCGGCTTGGCGCCGCGCTCCTTCAGCAGCCGTTCCTCGATCTCGTCGACGATCGACTTGACCTGGCGGTCGTTGGGGGCGGACGCCAGCAGGAAGGCGTCCGTGATCGACAGGACGTCACTGACGTCGTAGGCGATCACGTCGTGCGCGAGCTTGTCGGCGGCCGCCTGCGCGGCGGTGGTGATGAGCTCCAGGGAGCGGTCTGTCGCGGTCACTGCGTGGCTTTCGTCGGCGGGCACTTGCCCACCAGGGTCTCACGGACCGCCGACGACGCCCCACGCATTACCCGGCGGCGGCCGGCTCGTAGTCCTGGCCGAGCACCACGGAGACGTTCGCGTTCGCGGAGACCTCGCCCTGGGTGACCGCGTCGGCGGGCAGGCCCAGGGTCTTGGCGACCTCGGCGGCGTTCTCCTTGTCGGCGGCGTCCGCGTAGGTGACCTCGGACGCCGGCCGGGCGCTGCCCGCCGTGCCGGCCTCCAGGAAGGTGAAGCCGCCGTTGAGGAGGACCACCCGGGCCTTTTCCGTGTTGTCCTTCACTCCGGTGGCGTTCTGCACCGAGACCCGGACGGCCGCGTCCTGGCCGGGGCTTTTCGCGGTGCCGCCGAGGACGTCCTTGACCACGCCGGCGCTCGCCTCGGCGCTGAGGGTGCCGTCGCTCCCGACGGGCAGCAGGGCGGTCTCGTAGGCGCCGCTCTTGGCGAGGCCGGACAGCTTCGCGAGGAAGGTGCCGAGGTCCTTGTCGGTGAGCGACGGGTCGAGGATCTGCGCCAGCGTCTGCACGGTGGTCGTGGCGGCCCGCGCGTCGGACGACATCTTGCGCAGCACCCCCTGCACGACCTGCCCGAACCGCTGCAACTGGGCGTTCTGCGCCTCCCCCGGGGCGCGGTACGTGGCGTAGGCGACCGCCATCTTGCCGCTCAGCGTCTGGTTCTCGCCCCGGTTGACCAGGGGGGCCGCGCCCTTGTCCTCGGCGGCCGGGTCGGGCACGTCGGCGTCGGTGTCGATCTCGATGTTGCCGACGAGGTCGACGAGGTTCTGCAGGTAGGGGGTGTCCAGCCGCCAGGTGCCCTGGATGGAGGTGCCGAGGACGGTGTCCAGGGCCTCGCGGGTGCCCGAGGAGCCGTCGTCCTCGACCGACTCGGCCAGCGTCGTCGTCCCGTCGTCGCCGGAGAGCGCCAGCGAGTTGGGCAGCAGGACGGTGGTGCCCTGCCGGGTGGTGGTGTTGTCGACGAGCAGCGCCGTGGCGGTGCCGCCCTTCTTGGTGTCGTGCAGGTGGACGACGATCACGTCCCGCTGCTGCGCGGCCGCGGGCGTCGTCCCGTCCTTCGCCGTGCCGGCGGAGGACAGGCCGGGCAGCTTCCCGGCGTACCAGAGGTAGCCCACCCCGCCGGCCGCGACCAGCGCCACCACCACGACCAGGGCGATCAGGCGGCTGCGGGCGCGGCGCTTGGCCTCCTCGCGGCGCTCGGTGCGGTTCTCGGTGAACTTCAGCCAGTCGATGACGTCCTCGGAGTCCTGGTCGGGCTCCTCGACGAAGGCGAACTGCTCGGTCCGGTAGTCGCGCTCCTCGCCGCCGTCCCCGGCGCCGGGGGTGTCCGGGAAGGGCTCCGCGCCGGGGGTGTCCGGGAAGGGCTCCTGGTGCTCCTGGGGCCGCGCCTGCTGCGGGATGTACGCGGTCTGCTCGGCGACGCGCGGCTGCTGCCCGCCGGTGGCGGTGTGGCCGTACGGGTCGTACCCGTCGTGCGGGGCGTGGTACCCGTCGTGCGGGGCGTACGTGTCCTGCGGGGCGTACGTGTCCTGCGGGGCGTACGTGTCCTGCGGGGCGTACGTGTCGTGCCCGTCGTACCCCGGGTACCCGCCGTGCTCCGTCACCGGTGGCTGCCGGCCGGTCCCGTACGGGTCGTACGGGGGCACCGGCGGCTGCTGGCCGGTGGCGTACGGGTCGTAGCCCTGGCCCTGCTGCGGCGCGTAGGGGTCGTACGGCTGCTGGGCCGGCACCGGCCGGTACACGGGCCGGCCGTGGTCGTCGTAGCCGACGAGCTCGTACGGGTCGGCGCCGTAGCCCGCGGCCCCCGCGTCGTATCGGTCGTTCACCGGTGCCCCTCTCGGCTCACTCGCCGCGGTACAGCCGCCGCTTGGCGATGTAGCGCACGACTCCGTCCGGCACCAGATACCAGACGGGGTCGCCCTTGGCGACTCTCGCACGGCAGTCCGTGGAGGAGATGGCGAGGGCGGGAACCTCGACCAACGAGACACCGCCCTCCGGGAGCCCCGGGTCGGTCAGGTGGTGTCCGGGCCGGGTGACCCCGATGAAGTGTGCCAGCGAGAACAGCTCCGCGCTGTCCCGCCAGGTCAGGATCTGGCCGAGGGCGTCGGCGCCGGTGATGAAGAACAGGTCCGTGTCGGGGTTGAGGGCGCGCAGGTCACGCAGCGTGTCCACGGTGTACGTGGGGCCGCCGCGGTCGATGTCGATACGGCTCACCGAGAACTGCGGGTTCTCGACGGTCGCGATGACCGTCATCAGATAGCGGTCCTCGGCCAGGGAGACGCTGCGGTGGCTCTTCTGCCACGGCTGCCCGGTCGGCACGAACACCACCTCGTCCAGGTGGAACTGGGCGGCGACCTCACTGGCCGCCACCAGGTGCCCGTGGTGGATCGGGTCGAACGTCCCGCCCATGACGCCGAGACGGCGCTTGGCCGGGGTCGACGGGCCGGTAGGCATGTCCTGCTCTCCCATGCGTGCAGACCCTACCGGCCCGCTCCGTGGACTCAGCGGTCGCGGTTGAACCGGGTGGTGATCCACAGCAGCAGCATCAGGGCGATGAACGCGCCACCGCCGGTGAGCAGGGGGTTGAGGCTCTCGTGGTTGCCGCCGTGCTCCTCGCCCTCGGCGGCGAGGGTGACCAACTGGGCAGCGGCGCTGTGGAAGCTCATCTTCGGCAGGACCTATCGCGTGTGGGCGGGATAAAGACGTCGGCTCATCGTAAGCGGGCGTCTCGGCCGCGCTCACGCCGACTCCGCCGTCGGGCAACCGTCCCGGCCCCTCAGTCGTCCTTCCGCCTGTAGCCCCGCAGCAGGAACCATCCCGTCAGCACGCAGCCGACCACCATCACGATCAGCACGATCCGCAGGAGGTTCCCCGTCCCCTGCTGCTGGGCGGCGCTGAGCCAGTCGATCGCGGCGGTCTGCTCCATGGTGCGGGTCTCCTTCGTCGTACTGCCCGTCCACGGTATCGCCGCCTAGGCTGGGCTCTGCTCCGGGGACGCACAAGAAACCGCAAAAGGCACACCACGGCACACAGGCACACCGACGCACATGGGGGACCACATGTCCGACGACGGCCACCAGCAGGGCGGGCACGCGCACGTGCCGAGCAGGCAGCGCAGGCGCTTCCCCGAGATCTCCTCGCGCGCGTACGAGCACCCCGCCGACCGCTCCGCCCTGGTCGCCCTGCGCAAGCTGAGCGGCTTCGACACGGTCTTCAAGGCGCTCAGCGGGCTGCTGCCCGAGCGGAGCCTGAGGCTGCTGTTCCTGTCCGACTCGGTGCGCGTCTCGGACCGGCAGTTCGCGCACCTGAACGACATGCTGCGGGACGCCTGCTACATCCTGGACCTGGAGAGGGTCCCGCCGATGTACGTCAACCAGGACCCGAACCCGAACGCGATGTGCATCGGCCTGGACGAGCCGATCATCGTCGTGACGACGGGACTCGTCGAGCTGCTCGACGAGGAGGAGATGCGGGCGGTGATCGGCCACGAGGCCGGCCACGCCCTGTCCGGCCACTCCGTGTACCGCACGGTCCTGCTCTTCCTGACCAACCTCGCCCTCCGGGTCGCCTGGATCCCGCTCGGCAACGTGGCGATCATGGCGATCGTCTCCGCGCTGCGCGAGTGGTTCCGCAAGTCGGAGCTGTCCGCCGACCGGGCCGGGCTGCTGGTCGGGCAGGACATCCAGGCCTCGATGCGCGGCCTGATGAAGATCGCGGGCGGCAACCACCTGCACGAGATGAACGTCGACGCCTTCCTGGAGCAGGCCGACGAGTACGAGGCGGGCGGCGACCTGCGCGACTCGGTGCTGAAGATCCTGAACGTGCTGCCGCGCTCCCACCCGTTCGCCACGATCCGCGCGGCCGAGCTGAAGAAGTGGGCGGCCTCCCGGGACTACCAGCGGATCATGGACGGCCACTACCCGCGGCGCACCGAGGACAAGGACACCTCGGTGACCGACTCCTTCCGTGAGTCGGCGGCGAGCTACGCGGGCCAGGTGCGCACCAGCAAGGACCCGCTGATGAAGCTGGTGACGGACCTCGCGGGCGGCGCCGGCGACCTGGGCAGCCGGGTGCGGCGGGGCTTCGGCGGCTTCACGGGGGGCGGCGCGGGCGCCACCGGCTCGCCGGGCTCCACGGGGACGCCGGGCTCCAAGGGGACGCCGGGGTCGACGGGCTCCGACGGCTCGGCGTCGAAGGAACCGCCCCACGACGCGGACTGACGCGGCTCACACCTTAGGCTGCGCGCCGTCCGCCAGCGTCCCGCACAGCGCCGTCGTGCCCCGCGGTGCGTACGGGTCCGTGCCGGCCGGGCCGCCCGGCTCGGGGGCCTGCCCGGCCAGCAGCGGGCGCAGCCGGCCGGTGGCGTCCTCGGCGCAGGACAGCGGCCCGGCCCGGAGCGAGGAGCCGACCAGCTCGGCCTGGCGCAGCCGCAGGTCGTCACGGTCGAACCGGAAGTGCAGCTCGCGCCGGACGGTGAACAGCGACGCCGCGGCCCGCTCACCGGCGCCGGCCGGTCGCAGCGCGTACACGAACGTGTGGTCCGTGACGACCTCCAGGGTCGACGCGTCGGCCTCGGCCGCCTCCAGCCGGCCCTGCACCCGGATCCTGCGGTCGGCGAGCTCGGCCCGGTCCGCGTCGAAGCGCACCAGCCAGCCGGTGGGGGCGTGCCGGCCGTCCGCGGCCGGCTGCCGGAAACTGCGGTCGAACTGGTCGAGCTGCTCCGGATCGAGCAGCACGCGCACCGGCCTGATCTGTCCGCCGGTGAGCACCTCGGGGTAGAGCGAGGAGCGCACCAGGTAGTCCTTGGCGGTGGTCAGCGCGGTGATGACCTGGGCGTCGGAGAAGTTCGCGGTGCGCCGGGCGGCCGGCAGCGCGATGCCCTCGGCGCCGACACGGAACTGGGCCGCCGGACTGGCGGCGTACAGCCGTTCGAGGTCGGTGGCGCCGGGCACCTTGCCGTGCGGGGCGAGCGGGACGACGGTCATGCGCAGCGGGTCGACGGGCTGGCGGGCCTGCGGCGTCGGGTACGGGTGCCGTACGCCCATGTAGAGGGCGGTGCCGAAGGCGACCGCGATCAGCAGGAGCAGGACCAGCGCCTGCCGGGACAGGCCCCGGCGCAGGGGTGGCCGGCGGCGGACGGCGGGCGCGTGGTCGGCGATGCGTTCCCGCGCGGAGAACTCCTGGAGGCGGGCAGCGCGCACGAACGATTCGTCGAAGACGACGGATCGGTATTCGTCGTCCGCACCGTTGGGGGCGCCGTCGGGGGTCCCCTCAGGTGGGTCTCCAGGCCCGCCCATATCTTCAGGGTAGGTCGCGGGAAGCCGCGGTAAACGCCTGCTTCTGCGACAACTTCTGACAGGTACTCACCAGGCCGGCGGGCCTCCGCGCGACCGTGCGGAACCGGCCGTTCAGGGGGTGCGCGGGACCGCCGGGACGGCCGGCCGGGAGTGGTCGGCGGAGGCCGGGGGCGCGGCCGGGGTGCCGTGCTCCAGACCGGTCGAGGCGGGCGGCGGGACCCGGTCCTGGCGGCTGGACGAGGCGCTGCGGTAGACCGCGGCGAAGGCCAGGGCGACCATGCCGACGCCCATCACCAGGGCGAGCAGCCAGGCGACCGGACGGTGCCAGCGGACGTGCTTCCCGTACGGCCCGGCCGGGCCGTCGTGGCCGTCGAAAAGGTCGGTGCCGTCCAGGTCGTCGAAGTCCGGGTCGTGGCCGAAACCGCCGGGGCCGTCGGGTCCGTACCCGTCGTCGTACCGGTCGCCCCTGCCGTGCGCCCGGCGGGCCTCCGCCTCCGAGGCCTCGGCTCTGGCCTGGGCGGCGGCCAGGAGGCGCTCGACGGCGGTGGGCTCGTGCACCACGGCCGCCCGTACGAAGGCCTCGTCGAAGACCACGGAGGCGAACTCTTCGTCCGACACCCCGCGGTCGTGGTCGTCGTCGGGCTCCCAGCCGTCCGGGAACGGCGTGCCCCCCACGTCCTCCGGCACGGATCCAGAGTAGACCTGGGGGGTCAATTTGGGCAGACGGCAAAGAAATTCATCCGCTGGCTGAGACGTCCCCCGCGGGCGTGCGCCGGGGCGCGTGCCTCAGCGCCGTACGTGCCCGTCGCCGGTGACGATGTACTTCGTGCTGGTCAGCTCCGGCAGCCCCATCGGGCCGCGGGCGTGCAGCTTCTGGGTGGAGATGCCGATCTCGGCGCCGAAGCCGAACTGGCCGCCGTCGGTGAAGCGGGTCGAGGCGTTGACGGCGACCGTGGTGGAGTCCACCAGCTGGGTGAAGCGGCGGGCGGCCTGCTGGGAGGTGGTCACGATGGCCTCGGTGTGGCCGGAGGTCCACAGCCGGATGTGCTCGACGGCCTTGTCCAGCGAGTCCACCACCGCGGCGGCGATGTCGTACGACAGGTACTCCGTCTCCCAGTCCTCGGCGGTCGCCTCGACGACGGTGGCCTTGCTGTCCTTGGCGTACGCCATCACCCGCTCGTCGGCGTGCACGGTCACCCCGGCCTCCGCGAGGGCGTCCAGCGCGCGCGGCAGGAAGCGGGCGGCGATGTCCTGGTGCACCAGCAGCGTCTCGGCGGCGTTGCACACGCTGACCCGCTGGGCCTTGGAGTTGACCAGGATCTCGACCGCCGTGTCGAGGTCGGCGTCGGCGTCGACGTAGACATGGCAGTTGCCGGTGCCGGTCTCGATCACCGGGACGGTGGACTCCTGGACGACCGTCTGGATCAGCGAGGCCCCGCCGCGCGGGATCAGCACGTCGACCAGGCCCCGGGCGCGCATCAGCTCACGCACGCTCTCGCGGCTCTCGCCGGGCACCAGCTGCACGGCGTCGGCGGGCAGCCCGGCGCCGCCGACGGCGTCGCGGATCACCCGGACCAGGGCGCTGTTCGACGCGTAGGCGGAGGCCGAGCCGCGCAGCAGCACGGCGTTGCCGGACTTCAGGCAGAGCGCGGCGGCGTCGACGGTGACGTTCGGCCGGGCCTCGTAGATGATCCCCACGACGCCCAGCGGGACGCGGACCTGGCGCAGGTCGATGCCGTTGGGCAGGGTGGAGCCGCGCACGACCTCGCCGACCGGGTCGGGCAGCGCCACCACGTCCCGCACGTCGGAGGCGATGGCGCGGACCCGCTCCGGGGTGAGGGTGAGCCGGTCGACGACGGCCTCGCTGGTGCCGGCCTCCCGGGCCTTGGCCACGTCCTGGGCGTTGGCCTCGACGATCTCGCTCGTCCGGACCTCCAGCGCGTCCGCGATGGCGAGCAGCGCGTCGTCCTTCACGGCCCGCGGCAGCGGCGCGAGGTCGGCGGCGGCGGCCTTGGCACGGTAGGCGGCCCGGGTCACCGGGCTCATGGAGTCGTACGGCGAAAGCGTGGTCATGAGGGAAGGGTAGTGCGCCGGACAGGCCCGTCCAGCGGGTATCCCACACCCCGAGACGAGCGGGCGGGGCCTCGGTGCGGGGGCAGCGGGCGGGCCTCAGAAGGGGTGGACGCCCACGGGGGACGCGGGCGGCGGGCCGTAGCCCTCGGAGACGCGCTGGTGGTAGGTGATCCGGTCGATGACCTCCAGGCCGACGATCTCCCAGGGCGGCAGTCCGGCGGTCTGCCGGTGCTCGCCCCACAGCCGCAGCGCGACGGCGGCCGCGTCGTGCAGGTCGCGGGCCTCCTCCCAGTACCGGATCTCCGCGTGGTCGTCGGCGTACCTGCTGGTCAGCAGGAAGGGATGGTCGTGGGCGAGCTGTTCGAGGGCGCGCCGGACCTCTTTCAGAGGGGCCGCCTCGCCGGAGACGCTGAGCGTGACGTGCCACAGCCGGGGCAGCTCGGTGGGCTCCTCGCCCGGACAGCGGTCACCGGCGGCGACGCTCGTGAGGGCGCGCTCCTCGCCCACCGGGCGGGGGGAGGCTCCACCGACACCGCCGCGGGACGCTGCCCCAGGGCGCACTCGTCTCACGACGGCCTCCTTCACCCGATGGTCGAGCAGGGGTCGAGCCATGCCCGTACGGAACGTGCCACTGGGACAAAGTTGAGCAGGCGCCACGGGATCGCGGGGCGGTTTTGCGGAACGTCCACCTCAGGGCGGGGGCTTTTGCGGGGCGTTCCCCCTGTTTTCGGCCGCCCGCCGGCGCGCGTCAGTGCTGCAGGACCACCAGATCGTCGCGGTGGACGACCTCGCGCTCGTACGCCGGGCCCAGGTCACGCGCCAGCTCCCGGGTGGAGCGGCCGATCAGCCGCGGGATCTCCCTGGCGTCGAAGTTGACCAGACCGCGTGCCACGGCCCGCCCGCTGCCGTCCCGCAGCTCGACCGGGTCGCCCGCGCTGAACTCGCCCTCGACGGCGGCGATCCCGGCCGGCAGCAGCGACTTGCGGCGCTCCACGACCGCGCGCACGGCCCCGTCGTCCAGCGTCAGCGCCCCCTGCGGCGCGGAGGCGTGCTGGAGCCACAGCAGCCGGTCGGCGGAGCGCTTGCCGGTGGGGAGGAAGTACGTGCCGGTGTCCTGGCCGGTCAGCGCGTCGGCGGCGTGGATCGCGCTGGTGAGCACGACGGGGATGCCCGCGGCGGCGGCGATCCCGGCGGCCTCGACCTTGGTCACCATGCCGCCGGTGCCGACGCCCGCCTTGCCGGAGCTGCCGATCTCCACACCGGCCAGGTCCTCGGGCCCGCGCACCTGCGCTATCCGCGAGGTGCCGGGCTTGCTGGGGTCGCCGTCGTACACGCCGTCCACGTCGGAGAGCAGGACCAGCAGGTCGGCGCGGACGAGATGGGCGACGAGCGCGGCGAGCCGGTCGTTGTCGCCGAAGCGGATCTCGTCGGTGGCGACGGTGTCGTTCTCGTTGACGACCGGGAGGGCGCCCATGGCGAGGAGCTCGTCCAGGGTGCGCGAGGCGTTGCGGTGGTGGGCGCGGCGGCTCATGTCGTCGGAGGTGAGCAGCACCTGGCCGACGCGGATGCCGTAGCGGGCGAAGGAGGCGGTGTAGCGGGCGACCAGCAGCCCCTGGCCGACGCTGGCGGCGGCCTGCTGACGGGCGAGGTCCTTGGGGCGGCGGCGCAGGCCGAGCGGGGCGAGTCCGGCGGCGATGGCGCCCGAGGAGACCAGCACGATCTCCTTCTCGCCGCCGCTGCGGACCTTGGCGAGGACGTCGACGAGCGCGTCGACCCGGTCCGCGTCCAGCCCGCCGGAGGCGGTGGTCAGCGACGAGGAACCCACCTTGACGACGATCCTGCGGGCCTCGCGTACGGCCTGCCTTGCACCTGCCACGTGCTGTCTGTCCCCTCGCCTAGGTACGGCGCCCTCGTCCGGGTGCGGCCGCCCTTGCCCGGGTCCGGCTGGCTCACCCGGACACGGCCGCCCGACACCGCAATCTACGCGAAGTGGATCGTCGGCGGCGCACCGGTCCAGCGTCCGGACGTCGGTGTCCGCGCCGTGGCCGGAAAGCGCCGCTTCAGGTGGCGGACTGTGCGGCTCCCTTCGGTTCGGCCCCCGGTGCGGCCTGCGGCCCGGTTCGGCCTGCGGTACGGCCCGCGGCTGGGCGGTGGCCGCCCCCTCGGCCGGCGGCCGTACCGCGCCTTCTGCCCCGGCCTCCGACCCGATCCCGATCCCGCCCCCGGCACCGGCACCGGCACCGGCGACAGCAGCGGCACCGGCGACAGCAGCGGCAGCGGCAGCGGCAGCGGCAGCGGCAGGGTCGGTGTGCGGCTCCTGGCCGAGCGGTGACCCGTTCCGGCCCCACCACCCCGGTTCCGCCACCCAGGCCCCGGCGAAAAGACCGCCGCCGCGTCCGTGACGGACGCGGCGGCGGTCAGCGGTTCACCGGGCCTTCCGGCCGGGCAGGTGTCTAGAACGGCTCGAAGTCGTCGTACTCCCGCTGCAGCTCGTCCCGTTCGGCCTCGCGGTCCCGGCGCCGCTGCACCGCGGGGCGCTGTTCCTCGAAGCGGTGGTCCTCGCCCCGGCGGCCCAGCATCTCGGCACCGGCCATGACGCTCGGCTCCCAGTCGAACACGACGGCGTTCTCCTCGGGCCCGATGGCCACACCGTCCCCGGCCCGGGCACCGGCCTTGACCAGTTCCTCCTCCACACCGAGCCGGTTGAGCCGGTCGGCCAGGTAGCCGACCGCCTCGTCGTTGTTGAAGTCGGTCTGCCGCACCCAGCGTTCCGGCTTCTCGCCGCGCACCCGGAACAGCCCGTCGTCCTCGCGCACGACGGTGAAGCCCGCGTCGTCCACGGCCCTGGGCCGGATGACGATCCGCGTCGACTCCTCCTTCGGCCGGGCGGCCCGCGCCTGCGCGACCAGTTCGGCCAGCGCGTACGACAGCTCCTTCAGGCCGGTCCGGGCCACCGCCGACACCTCGAACACCCGGTAGCCGCGCTCCTGGAGCTCCGGCCGCACCATCTCGGCGAGGTCCTTGCCGTCCGTCACGTCGATCTTGTTCAGTACGACGATCCGCGGCCGGTTGTCCAGGCCGCCGTACTCGCGCAGCTCCGCCTCGATGACGTCGAGGTCGGAGACGGGGTCGCGGTCGGACTCCAGCGTCGCGGTGTCCAGCACGTGCACCAGCACACTGCACCGCTCCACGTGCCGCAGGAACTCCAGCCCCAGGCCCTTGCCCTGGCTGGCCCCGGGGATCAGTCCGGGCACGTCGGCGATGGTGTAGACGGTCGAACCGGCGGTGACGACACCGAGGTTCGGCACCAGCGTGGTGAAGGGGTAGTCGGCGATCTTCGGCTTGGCGGCGCTGAGCACGGAGATCAGCGATGACTTGCCGGCGCTCGGGTAGCCCACGAGCGCCACGTCGGCCACGGTCTTGAGCTCCAGGACGATGTCCTGGAGGTCCCCGGGCACGCCCAGCAGCGCGAAACCGGGCGCCTTGCGCCGGGCGGAGGCCAGCGCGGCGTTGCCGAGACCGCCCCGGCCGCCCTGGGCGGCGACGTACGAGGTGCCGTGCCCGACCAGGTCGGCGAGGACGTTGCCCGCCTTGTCCAGCACCACGGTCCCGTCCGGCACCGGCAGCACCAGGTCCTGGCCGTCCTTGCCGGAGCGGTTGCCGCCCTCGCCGGGCTTGCCGTTGGTGGCCTTGCGGTGCGGGGAGTGGTGGTAGTCGAGCAGCGTGGTGACCGACTGGTCGACGGTGAGGATCACGTCGCCGCCGCGGCCGCCGTTGCCGCCGTCCGGTCCGCCCAGCGGCTTGAACTTCTCACGGTGGACGGAGGCACAGCCGTGACCTCCGTTACCCGCGGCGACGTGCAGTTCGACGCGGTCCACGAAGGTGGTCATGGTGTGGTGCCTCCAGTTACGTACGGGAATGTCTCTTGAGCAACACGCGAAAGGCGGACCCGCTTCCCCGGAGGGAAGTGAGGTCCGCCTCGCGCAAGCTTCCGGTCAGGCGACCGGAACGATGTTCACGACCTTGCGGCCACGGTGGGTGCCGAACTGCACCGAACCGGCCTGCAGCGCGAACAGCGTGTCGTCGCCGCCGCGGCCGACGCCCGCACCCGGGTGGAAGTGGGTGCCACGCTGACGGACCAGGATCTCGCCCGCGCTGACGACCTGACCACCGAAGCGCTTCACGCCGAGGCGCTGAGCGTTGGAGTCGCGACCGTTACGGGTGGACGATGCGCCCTTCTTGTGTGCCATCTCTCCTCAGTCCCTTACTTCGCAGCCGCGGGGATCTCAGTGACCTTGATCGCCGTGTACTGCTGGCGGTGGCCCTGACGACGGCGGTAGCCGGTCTTGTTCTTGTAGCGCAGAATGTCGATCTTCTGGCCCTTGTGGTGGTCCACGACCTCGGCCTGGACCTTGATGCCGGCCAGCACCCACGGGTCGCTGGTCACAGCGTCGCCGTCGACAACGAGCAGGGTCGAGAGCTCGACCGTGTCGCCGACCTTGGCAGTGGAAATCTTGTCAACCTCGACGATGTCGCCGACAGCAACCTTGTGCTGGCGACCACCGCTGCGCACGATGGCGTACACGCGGATCTCTCTTTCGCTCGGAGAACGGCACCCCCGCAGGCCAGCCGCCGACGATGACACCGGCGGCCTCTCCCGGCCAACCGAATGCCCGGGAGGAAGAGGTTTACGGGGATGTGGCGTGTGCAGTGGACACGCCGAAGGGCAAGGTTACGGGGCGGTGGCCGAGGGGGTCAAACCGGGCCCCGCGGTGGGGATGCGGGGCCGGTCCCCCGGCCCCGCATCCCCACCGGTGGCGTCAGCCCTCGTCGGTCGAGACCGAGACGGTCGGCTGCGACTGCTCCGCCGCCGCGGTCTTCTTCGACGTCGCCTTCGCGGCGGCCGTCTTGGTGGCGGTGGACTTCGCCGCCTTCTTGGCCGTCGCCTTCTTCGCGGCCGTCTTCTTGGCCGCGGTCTTCTTGGTGGCGGCCTTCTTCGCCGTGGCCTTCTTGGCCGTCTTGCGGGCGGCCGTCTTCTTCGCCGGGGCGGACTCGTCGCCCTCGGCCCCGGCAACGGACTCGTCGCCCTCGGCCCCGGCAACGGCCTCGGCGGCGGCCTCCCGGGCCTCCACCAGCGCCTGCTCGGCCTCGTGGGCGGCCTGCTCGGCGACCGGCACCTGCGGGTCCGCCGCCGGCACGACCACCACGGCCGCCTCCTCCGGCGCGGTCGGCGCGGTCGCCTTGCGGACCGCACGGCGGCGCGGCCGGGCCGGGGCGGCCGCCTCGGCCGGCTCCGGCTCCGCCGCGACCGGCGACTCCACGACGGGCGACTCCGCGAAGGACGCGACCGACGGCTCCGTGGCCGACGGCTCCTCGGTCACCGGCGGCTGCGCCACGGCCGGCGCGGTCTCGGCGACCGTCACCACCGCCGCCTCCGCCGACGCCGGCGAACCGGCCGGCGCGCTCACCTTGCGGGTGGCCCGGCGACGGGTCCGGCCCTTGGGCGCGGCCTCCTCGGCAGGTGCCTCGGCGGGTGCCTCCGCGGGTGCCGGCGCCTCGACCACCGGGTCCTCGACGGCCACCGGCTCGGCGTGCACCTGGGCGGCCGGCTCCGGCTGCACCGGACGCGCGGCCTCCTCCGCCGCCGTCACGTCCTGAGCCGTGGGCGCCGGCACACCGGCCCCGTCGGCCCCGCTCTTCGGCGCGGGCGCGCCCGCCGGAGCGGACACCCGGCGGCTCGCCCGGCGCCGCGAACGCCCACGCCCCACGGCCGCCTCGGCCTCGGCGACGCTGCTGTACAGCTCCTCGTCCGGGGCGAACTCCGGCGCGGGCAGCGCCACCGGCTCGGCGACCTCGGCCGCCACCTCGGACTCGGTCTCGGCCTCCTCCTCGGCGGTCTCGCCGACCTCGACGACACCACCGGCCACGGCCTCGTGCAGGTGCTCCGGCTGCTCGGCACCGGCCCGCGCGCGCTTCTTGCGCTTGCCGCCGCCACCGGCGGCCGCCGGCTGCTCCACGTGCACGATGACGCCGCGCCCGTTGCAGTGCACGCAGGTCTCGGAGAACGACTCCAGCAGGCCCTGCCCGACCCGCTTGCGGGTCATCTGGACCAGGCCCAGCGAGGTCACCTCGGCGACCTGGTGCTTCGTACGGTCCCGGCCCAGGCACTCCAGCAGGCGCCGCAGCACCAGGTCCCGGTTGGACTCCAGCACCATGTCGATGAAGTCGATCACGATGATGCCGCCGAGGTCGCGCAGCCGCAGCTGGCGCACGATCTCCTCGGCCGCCTCCAGGTTGTTCCTGGTGACCGTCTCCTCCAGGTTGCCGCCCTGGCCGGTGAACTTGCCGGTGTTGACGTCGACGACGACCATCGCCTCGGTCCGGTCGATCACCAGCGAACCGCCGCTGGGCAGCCAGACCTTGCGGTCCAGCGCCTTGGCGAGCTGTTCGTCGATCCGGTACGTGGCGAAGACGTCGACCTCGGAGGTCCACTTCTGCAACCGCCCGGCGAGGTCCGGCGCCACGTGGGAGACGTACCCGTGGATCGTCTCCCAGGCGTCCGGGCCGCTCACGATGACCTTGGAGAAGTCCTCGTTGAAGATGTCCCGCACGACGCGGACGGTCATGTCCGGCTCGCCGTACAGCAGAGTCGGCGCGTTGCCGCTCTTGGCCTTCTTCTGGATGTCCTCCCACTGCGCCTGCAACCGCTCGACGTCCCGGCGCAGCTCGTCCTCGCTCGCGCCCTCGGCGGCGGTGCGCACGATGACGCCCGCGTCCTCGGGGACGATCTTCTTGAGGATGGTCTTCAGCCGGGACCGCTCGGTGTCGGGCAGCTTGCGGCTGATGCCGGTCATGGAACCCTCGGGCACGTACACGAGGTAGCGGCCGGGCAGGGAGACCTGGCTGGTCAGACGGGCGCCCTTGTGGCCGATCGGGTCCTTGGTGACCTGCACCAGGACGGACTGGCCGGACTTGAGCGCGGACTCGATGCGCCGCGGGCCGTTGGCCATGCCCAGCGCCTCGAAGTTGACCTCGCCCGCGTACAGCACGGCGTTGCGGCCCTTGCCGATGTCGATGAAGGCGGCCTCCATCGACGGCAGGACGTTCTGCACCTTGCCGAGGTAGACGTTGCCGACGTACGAGGTCGACTGCTCCTTGTTGACGTAGTGCTCGACGAGCACGCCGTCCTCCAGGACGCCGATCTGCGTGCGGTCGCCGTTCTGGCGCACCACCATCACGCGCTCGACGGCCTCGCGCCGGGCCAGGAACTCGGCCTCGGTGATGATCGGCACGCGGCGGCGGCCCTGCTCGCGCCCCTCGCGGCGGCGCTGCTTCTTCGCCTCCAGACGGGTGGAGCCCTTGATGGACTGCACCTCGTCGGACGGCTCGGCCTTGGGACGCGGCTCACGGACCTTGACGACCGTGCGCTCGGGGTCGTCGGTGGACGGCTCGGCGTCCGGGGCGGAGTCACCGGCACGGCGGCGCCGGCGACGGCGACGGCGGCTGCTGGCGGACGAACCCGCGCCGTCCGCGCCCCGGTCCTCGTCCTCGGCGTCCTCCTCGACCTGCTCGGCGGTGTCCTCGGCGTCCTGCTCGGCCTGCTCGGCGGCGAGCTCGTCGGTGTCGCCCTCGGCGAAGTCACCGGCCTCGCCCCGGCGGCGGCGCCGGCCACCGCGACGGCGGCGGCGCCGCGACCCGGGCTCCTCGCCGTCCTCGTCCTCGGCGACGTGCTCGGCGGCCTCCTCCGCCTCCTCCGCCTCCTCGGCTTCCTCCGCCTCGTCCTCGCCCTCGTCCACGGCGGTCTCGACGGCCTGCGGCTCGGGCTCCTCCGCGACCACGGCCCTGCGCCGGCGGCGACGGCGCGCCCCGGCCTGCTCCTCGGGGAACTCCTCGGCCTCGGGGGCCTCCTCCGCCGCCTCCGCGGCCGCTTCGGCGGCGGCCCGCTCGGGCGTCTGGAACCTGGGCTCGGTGAACACCGGCGGCTGGAACACCGCGACGGCGGGCCGCGCGGGCCGCTTGGGGGCCTCGGACTCGTCGCCGGCGGGCTGCGCGGGCGCGGCGAAGCCGGTCGCCGCCTTCCGTACCACCCGGCGCCGCGCCCGGCGACCGCCCTGCTCGGCGGCGGCTTCGGCGGCGGGCTCGGTCACGACGGGCTCCGCGGCGGGGGCGGGCCGCTCGGCGGCCTCGGTCACGGCGGTCTCGGTCGCGACGGGCTCGGCGGGCCCGGTCTCGGCGGGCTCGGTCTCGGCGGGCTCGGTCACGACGGGCTCGGCGGCAGCGGCGCGGCGGCGGCGCGTGCGGCGCGGCGCGGCACTCTCGTCGGCCTGTGCGGCGGCGGCCTCGGGAGCCTCGGCGGTTTCGGCAGCCTCACTGGTCCCGGCAGCCTCGGCAGTCCTGACAGCCTCGGCAGTCCTGACAGCCTCAGTGGTCCCGGCACCCTCGGCGGCCCTGACAGCCTCAGCGGTCCCGGCAGTCTCGGCGGCCTCACCGGCCTCGGCGGTGGCGCTCTCGACCGCCTCGGCGGGCGCCGACACCCGGCGCGTGGCCCGGCGGCGCACCCGGCGGGGCGCGGCCTCCTCGGCCACTCCGGCCTCGCCGGTCGCTGCGGCCTCTCGGCTCTCCGCAGCCTCTCGGGTCTCCTCGGCTGCGACGGCGGCCGGGGCCTCGGCGGCGGGCGCGGCCTCCTCGCGAGGTCCGGCCTCGTCCGCGGTGGCCGGAGCCCCGGCGGGCGCGGACGTCCGGCGCGTGGCCCGCCGACGCGTACGTCCGGCGGGCGCGGCCTCCTCGGCCGGCGCGGTCCCGGCCTCGGCCGCGTTG
>NZ_JBHMCY010000030.1:0-86548 GCF_042430725.1 Streptomyces cinereospinus
ACGACGCTCCCGCGCCGGACGACGCTCCCGCGCCGGACGACGCTCCCGCGCCGGAGGTCGCAGTGAGCGAAGAACCAGACCAGCCCGAGCAGGAGGTACCAGTGGCAGGCGAGCCGGAACCCACCGTCGTCACGCCGGATTCCGTCCCGGCCGCCGATCCGCCCGCGCCGGACGTCCCTGCGGAGGCGCCCGCAGAGGAACCCGTGCCGGCCGTGGACGTCGAAGACCCGCCCACGCCCCGGGCCTTCACCGAGACGTTCCCGCTCCCCGCCGACGCCCGCTACCGGCTCCGGCTGACCACGGTGGAGGGCGAGGGACCCCGCGAGGGTGAGCTGCTGTACGGCGAGGCCACCGTCGCCGCTGTGCGCCTGTCCGCCTCCGGCCGCTGGCTGGCCCGGCTGGCAGTCGACGGCATGCCCGCCGACGTCACCGAACTCAACGGCTCACCCATGGATGCCGCACGTCAGGGCGCCGTGATGTTCTCGGTGGTCACCGGGGAGCCCTACGGAGAGCCGCCGGTCGCCGTCAACGTCCGCGGGACGCAGTCCCGGGCGGACCGGCTGCGCTTCGAGCTGCGAACCGCAGCCGAGCAGCAACTGCGCACCATCACCCTGGCGGCCGCACGGGCGAACCCGAACTACCCGCAGAATCCGCAGTTCCAGACGCTCAGCACCCATCTCAGGCGCCTCGGCGCGGCCGACGTGGAAGACCACGGCTCGCGGCAGATGGCTGCGAACCTCGCCGCGGTCCAGGAGGCGGTCAACGCCTGGGGGGCCGCGCTGCCGGCGGACCCCGCCCTCGATGAGCGTCAGTTCCTCGCCTTCCCGCTCATGAACCTGCTGCACGAGACCACACGCATGCAGGGGCGCCTCCAGGCCACCCTGGACGCGATGATGGCCGACCGAGCCGCCGCCCGGGAGCAGGAAGCCGCGGCCGACGCAGCAGCCGCGCAGGCCGAACCCGCCCGCGACGACACCCCGCAGCAGACGGCCCCGGAACCGGCACCGGAGCCCGCTCCGGACCCGGCGGCCGCCGAGGTGACGCAGCCGACCGAGCCCGCCGGTACGCCCGGCCCGGAGCCGGTCCCCGATGCGGCCGACCAGCCTGCCCCGCTCCCCGACGCCCCGGAGGACACCGAGATGGCCACGCCCGCCCGCCCCGCCACCCCCGAGAACCCGGCGCCCCCCGGCCCGGACGGCGCCGCAGATCCGGGCGAGGACCGGGCACCGGCGGACACCACGCAGCACGAGAGCAGCATCGAAGGCGCCGGGCCCGCTGAGCCCGCACCGCCCGCCGCTGCGGAGCCGGGCGACCTGCCGCTGTGGGCGGGGCCGACGGAGGCCTCCGTCCCGGAGCAGGACCGCCCGCTCGACGTCGTCGCCGACTTCGCGGCCGTCCAAGAGGCGTGGGACGAACACGTGCCCGCCGACAAGGGCACGGGTGCGGACCTGTTCGCCTCCGTGGAGGACGAACTCCAGCGGCTGGAAGCCCTGTTCGCCGAGGCCGTGGCCAAGCTGAACCAGCCTGCCGAGCAGCAGCCCGCCCCCGTACCGACCCCGCCGCCGGCCACCGAGGCGCAGCAGTCTGCCCCCGGCACCGCGACCGCTGCCGAGCCAGAGCAGGCGCCGGACCGCGACCCGCAGCAGTCGGCGGACGCGGTCAACGTGGCGCTGCGGGAGGCTGACGCCCACGGGCCTGCGCTCCAGGACCTGCCGGAGTGGCAGCGCATCCAGAGCGTGCGGGGGGCCTTCGGCCACCTGATGCACGTCATGAAGGAAAAGGCGGGTGAGCACTTCGGCAAGCTCATGGCCGACGGGCGCGTCGCCGACTTCGTGCGCCGGGCCTCGATCGCCGTGTGCGAGAAGGTCGCCGGGCTGGCGCAGGCCGCCGCCGACAAGCTGCGTCGCCCCGAGGACCGCGGCACGGACCGGCGCGAGGAACTGCCGAGCGCGGAGGCGCTGCTGCGACTGGGAGACGCGGCCCTCGAGTATCGGGGACCGCGTCGTGCGGGCGGCGGCGGTACCCCGCCGTCGGCGAAGGGCGCCGACCCGGTGGACATCCCGGCCATGCGCCGGATGGGGGAGGCGCTGAACCGGCCGATGCCCGGGGCCAAACGTGTGTCCGCAGCCGCCGCGCGGGGCCGGTCGACCACCACCGCGAAGCGAGCGAAGAAGCCCGCATCCGGCGGCGGCGCCGAGCAGGCCGGGCACCTCCGCCGCGGCGGCGCCGAGCAGCCACAGGCGCGCAAGCCCACCCAGCGGTAGGCGCTCGGACCGCCGGAAGGCCTTCCCCACGCAACTCCCCTCTTAAGAGGTGAGTTGCGCGGGGGAGTGGACTGAGGGTGACAGGACGAAGGCCCCGGACTTGTCCGGGGCCTTCCTTGTTCGGTGTGGTTCAGGCCGCCAGGACCTCGCGCAGGTCGCGCACAGCGGCCTCCTCGTGGTGCTGAGCCGGGATCGACTGGTAGAGGTCGAGCGCGCGACGGCGCACGAGCCCGGTGCGGTAGGCGTCCGGAAGGCCGGACAGGACCGCGACGGTGCGCTCGCATGCCTGCCCGGTGTCGCCGTCGTGATGGATGCAGGCGGCTGCGTCGATGGTCAGCAGGGCGCGGGTCATGGTGCTGGTCGGCGCGGAGAGCTGAAGCGCCCGCTGCTGGCTCTCGCGGGCCCGCCGGGTGTCGCCAAGCGCAGTGAGCGCATGGGACAGATGGACGTGGTGCTTCTGCTCGCCGTGGGTGAGCCAGGTGTCGGCCCGCGCGCCGGCGTCGAGCCGCTCCATGAACGTGTCGGCGGCCGCGAGTGCGCGGCGGGCCTGCTCGGGCCGGTGGGACAGGGCGTAGGCCCGGGAGGCGACGGCCGCGGCCAACGTGGCGGCGGCGGTCGGCCGACCCCCGGCGACCTGCCGGGCCTCCTCGGCGATGGCGGCCGCCGTCTTCGGGGCGCCGTAGTTGAGCGGCACCATCGCCTCCCGGGCCAGCACCCACGCGTGCAACTGCCGGTCGCCGGACTCCCTCGCGGCGGCGGCCGCGGTGGCGAACCAGCCGCGAGCCTCCTTCCGCACCCCGAGGTCGTGCAGCACGACGGCCACCATGCCGGCCATCTGCCCAGCGGTACGGCACACCCGCATCCGCGTGGCGACCGGCTGCGGGCTGGCCAGATAGGGCTGGAGGTCGGCGAAGTCGCCGACCAGATCCTGAAGGAACCGGGTCGGCGGCTGGCCGTGGTAGCCGTAGCCGTACGTCTCGGCGGCCGCTTCCAGGTCGGACAGATCGGCAGGGGCGCTGTCCGCGACGAGCGCCATGTCCACCGAACGGCGGGTGTCGGTCAGGGCGGCGAGCGCCGTTCCGGTGAGACCGGCGGCGAGCCCGCCGCGCAGCAATTGGCGGCGGTTCATGGGGTCGTCTCCATCGTCGGACTCCGGGAGGGACGTCGGGGAGCTGTACTCCCAGGGTCGCGCAGCAAGGCCGAGAAGGGCACCGGGAACCCGAAGTGCGTCCGCAACGCGCTCGATCGTGTCAAGGGCGGTCACCGACGCCTCGCCCCTCGCAACCTTGGAGACCCGCTCGGGCCTCATGCCGCACGCCTCACCGATCCGGTAATAGCTCACCCCTGCCCGGTGAGCCATGGCGAACACGGCCGCGAAATCACGGTCACGGAGGGCCCGAGCGAACACCGGATCGCGCAACAGACGGTCCGGAACCTGGGCTGGCGACGGCGCTAAGTCGTCCACAAGTCCCCCTCAGCTCGCACAGCGTGACGGAGCGTCGGCGCAGACGATACCCCCATGGTGGGGGCCCCATGGTGCGGGTTACCGGCCGCGTCTGCGACGAGTTCACTGGCGGAGCCCTGGCCGAGCCGACAGGCTCCGGCCGCCCATCGAAGTGGAGGAGGACTCTCCATGCCGGTTCCCATCCCGCCCCCGTCCGCGCCGGCCCCGTCGCCCGGCGGCCTGGTGCGCTCCCGGACGCTGATCACCGCCGCCCGGGCCCGGACCGCTTCCGCCGAGTCGGACGGCGGCGGCACCGGCCGCAGCGACGGCAACGACTGACGGAACGGACCCTCAACGCGATGACGACGACGTCGATCGCGGCGTGCCTGGGCGAGGACTTCCTCGCCCAGGCACTGCACCGCGACTACCGCCACTTCCCCGCCGCCGTGGACGTTGCCGGGCTGATGACCTGGGACGACCTCAACAAGCTGATGGCCACGCAGCGGCTGGAACCGCCCCGGATGCGGCTGCACCAGGGCGGCCCGTCCCTGCACGTCGGCGACTACACCGAGCCGGTCACCACCCGCCGGCACACGGTCTGGCGTCGACTCCGCCCCGCCGACCTGCACGCCCGCCTCGCCGACGGCGCCTCCCTCGTCCTGGACTCCGTGGACGAGATGCACCGCCCGCTCGCCCGCCTCGCCGAGGACATCGAACGCGTCCTCCGCACCCGCATCCAGGCCAACCTCTACGCCTCCTGGACGGGCACCGAAGGCTTCGGCGTCCACTGGGACGACCACGACACCGTCGTCGTCCAGCTCGACGGCAGCAAGCACTGGCGCCTGTACGGCACCACCCGCCCGCACCCCCTCTACCGCGACACCACCCAGCCCGCCGAGCCGCCCGAGGAGCCGGTCGCCGACCTGGTCCTGCACGCGGGCGACGTGCTCTACGTGCCGCGCGGCATCTGGCACGCGGTCGCCGCGGACCAGGGCGCCCGCTCCCTGCACGTCACCTGCGGACTCCAGACCCACACGGCCACCGACCTGGTCGCGTGGGCGTGCGAGCAGCTCCTCGACCACGAGGAATGGCGCCGCGACCTGCCCCGCCTCGCCGCCCCCGCCGAACAGGCCGAAGTCCTGCACGGCCTGCGCAAGCTGCTGGCCGATCAGCTCGCCGACCCGCACCTGATCAGCCGCTACACCAAGGCCATGGACGGCCGGGCCCCCGGCCGGATGGTGCCGAGCCTGCCGTACGTCGGCCCCGTCCCCGCCGACGGCGACCTGCGGGTGCGGCTGACCACGGCCCGCGCGGTGCTGGAGGTCAGCGACGACGCGGTGACGCTGGCGGCCGCCGACAACGCGTACGAGTTCGCCCCGGCCGCCGAGCAGGTGCTGCGGCCGCTGGTCGACGGCCAGACCGTCGCCCTGGCCACCCTGGCGGCCGCCGCCGACCTGGACGTGACGGCCGTCGCCGGGCTCGTCCAGGAACTCGTCACCGGCCAGGCCGCCGTCGTGGGGAACATGCCGTGACGGAACAGCTCGCCCTCGGGACCTACCGGTGCCGGGACATCGCGGAGGCGGCCGCGCACGCGGCTGCCTCCGGTGCCCAGTGGATCGACACCGCCCCCAACTACGGCGCCGGACGCGCACAGTCCCTGCTGGCCGGTGCGCTGGCGGCTCACCCGCAGGTCCGGGTGTCCACCAAGGTCGGCTACTTCACCGCGGCGACCGGCGGCGCCGCCACCGTCGCCGGAGTGCTGACCTCCGACCAAGCCGTGTCCGGCCACAGCCTCGCACCCGACTACGTGCGCTGGCAGGTCGCACGCAACCGGCTCGAACTGCGCCGCCCCCGCCTCGACCTCGTCCTGCTGCACAACCCCGAGCGCGCCTCCCGGGGCGACCGCGCCGCGCTGTACCGCACGCTGCGGGAGGCCTTCGCCGCGCTGGAGGAGGAGGCGGCGGCCGGACGCATCGGCGGATACGGGGTGGCCACCTGGCACGGCTTCGCGGACGGGGCGTTCTCCGTCCCTCTGCTGGCGGCCCTGGCCACCGAGGCGGCCGGCGGCGCCCGCCACCACCTGGCGGCCGTGCAACTGCCGGTGAGCCTGGTCAGCATGGCGCCCATCGAGCAGGTGCTGGACGGGCGCGGCCCGCTGCGGGACGCAGCCAGCAGCGGGCTGCGGGTGATGGCCTCCGCGCCGCTGCACGGCGGGGAACTGGTGGAGATGGTCGGCAGCGAGCTGGCCGACCTCATCCGCCCGGGCCTGACACCCGCTCAGGCCTGCCTGCTGGCCGTGGCGTCATGCCCAGGGGTGACGAACGTCCTCGTGTCCGCCTCCAGTGCGTCACACTGGCAGCAGGCGGCCGACGCGCTCGCCGAACCCCCCTTGGACATCGCCCGACTACGGGAGATCACTGGTGTACTCGCCTCCGCCTGACCCGGCCGTAGAGCAGCGCATGCGCGCCCACCACCGCCGCGCGGCCAAGGCCCTGACCGCGACGGTCGAAGAGGGCGGCGAGTTCTGGGGATGGGCCGGGCGCACCCTGGGTGCCCCGGCCCGCACCGCCGCCGGCGTACCCGCGTGGCTGCGCCTGGTGGCCGCGCCCGAAGACAAGGCCTCCGGGAAGCTGTGGGAAGGCGCCTGGGCTGCACAGCACACGCTGGGCGGCCTCGATGGACGCCGCCCCGCGCTGATCGGCCTGCACGACGTGACCGAGGACGGCATCGCCTACCGGGCGGAACTGTCCATCCGCGTCGGCGAACCGGTCCTCTCCAGTGACCCGATCCTCCACGAGGACCTCGACCTGCCCGGCCAGTGGTGGACGGACCTCGCGGAGACGCTCCAGAAGCTCGCGGCGGCCGCCACCGACCGCACCGCCGTCCGCACGCAGTACATGCAGCGGGCCATCCCCCAGTTCGTGGGCATCCCGGCCCCGGAGGCGCCCTGCTGGAGCACCGCCCACGCAGACCTGCACTGGGCCAACCTCACCAACCCGCTGCGCATCCTCGACTGGGAAGGCTGGGGCGCGGCGCCGGTCGGCTTCGACGCCGCGATGCTCTACGCCTACTCCCTTGGCTGCCCCGCCACCGCCGCCCGGGTCCGGGAGACCTTCCCCGCCCTCGGCGGCCCGGACGCCCTCGCCGCCGAAGCGACCGTGTGCGCCATGCTGCTCCAGACCGTCGACCGCGGCGACAACCTGGTCCTGAGCGACCCGTTGCAGCAGTGGGCGCGGGAGATCCGAGACCGCTGCCCATAGCGGACCACCGGGTGCAGGCTCCGCCCGAGCGCCCCGAGGGTGGTCTATCTGGCCAGATAACCCGCGGGCCTCGGCGGTCCCCAAAGGCCCTCGTGGCGGGCCTCGTCAGCCGGGTGCCGAACGTCGTGGGGCCCGGCATCAGCAGCATGAAGAACCTGCTGATGCCGGGCCCCTATCCCGTGTTCAGGCGCCTCGCAGCACTCTGGGGTGCTGCACCGGCGTTCCGGTGATGGCGGGTACGGCCTTGGGGTCGCCGGTGAGGGCGGGCCCCTGCGGCAGGGTCGTGCTGGCCTGCCAGTGCGAGACCCAACCCCCCGCCGTGCGGGCCGGGTACACGTACCGCGGACTATCCGCCGGCGCCTTGGCGGCGCCCATCGCGTCCAGCAGCGTCCCGGCGACCACTTCGCCGCGCTCCTGCGCGCACACGGCGGCCTCCTGCCACGCGCCCTTGCCGCTGTCCTCCTCGGCGGGCAGCGTCGTGCACACCAGAAGCCGCTGGCTGGCCACCTCACCCCACCGGCCGCCGAGCGCGTTTCCGGGGCCCGGCTCCAGCCGGACGCCGACGATGCGGTCGGCCCGCACCCACTGATCGCCTACCCGGACCCAGGTCGCGGCGAGCTGCTGTGACACGTCGATCCTCCTCGTGCGTGAACGGCATCGGGCGGGCCCTTGGCGGACCCGCCCGGCAGCGGTGTGATCTGGAAGCGAGCGGAGGGGAACGTCAGCCGACGTACCAGGAGTGCTTCGCGCCGCACTTCGTCGGCTTCGCGCTGCCCTTCTGCACGCAGGCCCGGATCTTGTGCGTGCCCTCGAACAGGGTCGGCTTCTTCGAGGAGCACGAGCCGTTGTTGTAGGTGTCGGTGACGGTGACGAGCAGACGGTCGTCCCTGGAGAAGACCTGGGTGACCGCCTTGTACCCGTCGCTCTTGATGTCGCAGGCGTAGACCCGCTCAGAGCCGTAGTAGTACCAGCCCTCGGCGCCCTTGCCGCTGGAGTACACGTGACCGGAGCTGGCCGCGGAGGCGGGCGAGGCGGCGAGGCCTCCGGCGAGGGCGATGGTCGCGGCCGTCACGACCGCGCCGGCGCGGGCGCGGGCGCGCGGGAGCTTGAACAACTGGGGCATTGCTGTGTCCTCGGGGTGCAGGTGCGTACGTGGTTCGGGGTGGGGGTCCGTGCGGCCCGCCGCTGGGTCAGGACCAGATCGGCCAGTAGATGAGGTCGTCACGCACCCAGCCGCGCAGGCCTGCGTGGGCGCCGGAGTTGACCTTGATGTAGAGCCAGGGCTGCTTGGTGATGTCCGGCTGGCGGACGCAGTCGACGTACACCCGGGCGCCCTTGGTGAGCTGGCCGTAGGACCCGTAGGAGGTGCCCGGCCCCTTGCGGAGGTTGACGTTGGTGACGTCGACCTTGCCGTTCATGTTGGCGTCGCTGGTGCACTTCGAGTGCCCGCCGACGGCGTTCGCCGCCGGGGCCAGGGCGAGGGCCCCGCCCAGGAAGATGCTGGCGGTCAGGCCCGCTGCCGCTGCGCGGGTACGGATACTCAAGAGATTTCCCCCGTCGTCGTGAATTCCTTGAAAGGGAAGTCAATGCGCGCCTTATTCGCCCTGTCAAATCTTTTCGCGTCGCGCAATATCCGTCATCTCTTAGGCTTTTCGTACCGCGCAATAATCCTGGATATCGGCTGCCCCGAGGTTGCCCTTTCCGTGTGGCGCAGCGGCCTCATTTCGCGTCGCGCAATCTCCGGCGAATGTGTCCGGAATGAGGTGATGTAAAACCATGAGGCCGTTCCGCGCAGCGGATGTAGGGTTGCGATCACTGGTTCGATTCGTGACCGACGGGGGTGACGAGGATCTAGAGGGGTCGGGGGCCGCGTTCGACCGGCAACACCGCGCGGACAGCAGGCCTATGGGGACGACCGCCCACCGCCGGACCGCCGGGGGAAGGGCGGCATGCGCGACAAGGGACAGCATGCTCAGCCGCACCACACCGAAGGAAATTCAGACTGCCCAAACTCCGCCGGACAACGAACCCGCCGCTCGCACGGGCGGAACAGTGCACGCGCACCGGGTCATGCTCGTCGTCCAGGCATTCACCGCGTTGCCGGGCACCGACCACGGCCCCAGCGAACTCGCTGCCGCCACGGGCCTGAACATCGCCGTCGTCTACCGGATTCTCCAATCCGGGATCGCCACCTCGATCTTCCTGCGGGTGCCGCCCGGCCGCTACCGACTGGGGCCCGGCGCCGCCCGGATCGGCATGCAGGCCATGGCCACCACCCCCGACATGCGGGACGCCCGGCCCGCCCTGGAGCGCCTGAGCCGCGCCGTGGACGGCTTCGCCCTGCTGTGGGTGCTCTCGCCATACGGCGGCCCGCGCAAGGCGTACGCCGCCAGTGCGCCGGGCCGCTACGACTTCGAGTCGCTCGGGCTCGGCGTCGCCGACCTGGTGGAGGTCGGCCAGTCCCTGCGCGTCGGCGCCTCGGGCCGCGTGATCGCCGCCCATCTCTCCCCGTCCATGGTCTCCGCCGTCCTGAAGCAGCCGGTCCCCGCCGGCGCCGGGCCCGGCGCAGTACGCGATGCTGCGGCGTACGCCGCGTCCCTGGCAGAGGTCCGCGAGGCGGGCTACGCCGTCTCCCGCGAGGAGGTCACCGGCTGGAGCGCGGTCGCCGCCCCGGTGATGTGGGGTGACGCCGTCTACGGTGCGGTCTGCGTCCTCAAGCCGTCCTCGCTGATGCCCGAGGACCTGGCGCTGCCCGTCGCGGCGACCACCGCAGCCGCCGAACGGCTCACGCTGCTCACCACGGCGGGCAGCGACCCGTACCCGTTAGCCGGATAGCCTTCGGCGCCGGTCACGACGCAGGGCCGCCCCCGCACCCGGGAACGGGTTGCGGGGGCGGCCCTCTGTCGTGTCAGGGTGCGGCGCCACGGGGGGAGCGCCGCACCCTGCGGCCAGGGTAGCCGCGCCCGTACCGGTGCGCCCGCGGTTTCCCCACGCCTCAACTCCCCTCTTAAGAGGTGACTTCCTCCTCCTGGTCCGCGGCCGCCGCCGCTTCCGCCGTGAGCTGGCGCACCGTGCGGGACTCCTTCGTCGGGCGCAGCGGCGCTCCGTCGGGACCGCGCACGTGCTCGATCACGGTGATCTCCTCGTGGTGGTGGCGCTCCCGATCGGGGTCGTCCCGGTGCAGGCGCGGGTTCATGCAGTGCGAGCGGTCGTACTCCGCGATCACCTGCCGGTAGTCCAGCCTCCGCCCGCTCGCCGCGGGCGCGGCCGACGCCGACTCGACGGGGCGGGGACGGCGTCCCCGGAGCGTGACCAGGTGGACAGCGGAGTCGTCCACCACGCCCTTGCGCCGGTCGCGCCGCAGGTCGGTGGGCTTGCGCGGCTGGACGCGCTGCTGGGTGATCGGCCGCTTGGTGACCTGCTCCTGGGTGATGAAGTCCCAGCACGCGAAGACGACGTGGCTGATCTCGTCGGTGGTGCCGAGCTGCATCGGGCCCGGCGTCTCGGTGGCGCCGATCGTGGTCTCGTTGTCGGCCATCAGCGGCGGCGCCCCGGGCACGGCGTGGGTGGGCCGGGTCCAGAACGTCAGCCACCACGTCGGATGCTCCCGGCCGTCGAAGGCCTCGATGTGCCGCACGCCATTGACCCCGAACCAGCGCCAGAACGGCTGACGCGGCCCCGCGACCGGGGTGGGGCGCAGGTGGCCGGGCGCGTGCGCGAAGTCGGCGGCCCACGGCCCCCAGGACACCGCGACCACGTCCGCCGGCCGTTCCTCGCCGTCGGGGACGGTCCGCACGAGCGGCTTGCCGAAGGCGATGAACCCGCGGCGGGCAGGCACCCGGTGCGGGGCGAGCGGCCCCTTGCGGCCGCGCTCCGCCTTGCGGATGGCGGCCTCGGTCATCTCCTCGTCCACGTGGTACAGCTTCGCCTTGGCGAGTCGGTCGTTCTCCTGCGCGAGCAGCACCCGGGCGGCGTCGTCGGCGGAGTTCAGGTACGGCACGAGGGTGCCGGTGTTCTCGAACAGCGCGATGGCGAGCCGGTTGACGGCGGGCTTGCCCTGCTGCGCGCTGACCAGCCGGGCGCGCAGGTCGGGCAGGCGCCGGGGGTCGATCGGCTCGGTGACGGGCGTGGCGGGGAAGCGGCGCGGGCCCGCTTCGAGTAGCGCGTGCACCCCGGCGCTGATGGCGAGCAGCTTCTGCGCGTCCTCGATGGAGGCGGCGCACGCCCGCCGTGCCCGGTCGTGGAGCTGGGCGTCGGCGTCGCCGTCGACCGCGGCTTGGAGCAGGCTGGAGAGGGACGGGGCCACCGACGGCATGTGCCGCGCGACGCTGAAGTGCCCGTAGCCGCCCGCCTGCCAGCGTTCCGCCGCCGCCCGGCACATGCTCAGCACCGCCCCCACGACGGGGCCCTGACGGTCCAGCAGGGCGATGTGCGCGGTGTGGGCGCGGAGCTGGTCGGCCAACTGCGCCGTCGGCCCGGACAGGGCCTCTCCGGCAAGGGCGACGAGACGCTCGGCGAGTGCGGTGTCCTGCGCGGTCGGCGCGGAACCTGGACGGTCGGTGATGCCGGACATGCCCGCCAGTATTCGGGGGTTGAGGAACATCGGAACGAAAACCGGCGCTAAGCCCTTCGCGTGCCTGCGAGTGCTTTGACCTGGACTTCTGCGGGGGCGGAACCTTCGACAGTCGTGTTGATCATTGGCTGTGTGGAGGTCCGGGGTGCCGGTCGAGTTTCTGACGGATGCGCAAGCCGCCGCGTACGCGGCGTACGACGGGGCGCCGTCGCGTACGGAGTTGGAGCGGTTCTTCTTCCTGGACGATGCGGACCGGGAGCTGATCGAGTCGAAGCGGCGTGCTCACAACCGGCTGGGCTTCGCCGCGCAGCTGACGACCGTGCGCTATCTCGGGGTGTTCCTGGACGACCCGACTGGCATCCCGGCGGAGGTCGCCGACTACCTCGCCGAGCAGCTCGACGTCGAGGACGCCTCGGTGCTGAAGGCGTACGGCGAGCGGGAGAACACCCGGCTGGATCACGTGCGTGAGCTGCGGCGGGTGCTGGAGTACACGGAGTTCGCCGCTGTGGAGGCCGAGTTGCGGACGTGGGTGGATGCGCGGGCCTGGACGACCGGGGAGGGGCCGAAGGCACTGTTCGACGCATCGGTGGGGTGGCTGCGTGAGCGGCGGGTGCTGCTGCCCGGGGTGACGACGCTGGCGCGGCTGGTCGCCTCGGTGCGGGAGGCGGCGAACCAGCGGCTGTGGGACACCCTGTACGGGCTGCTGAGCACTGGTCAGCGGGCGGTGCTCGACTCGCTACTGACGGTTGCGCCGGGGGCGCGGGTGTCGGAGCTGGACCGGCTGCGGCGGGGACCAGTGCGGATCTCCGGCCCGCAGATGAAGTGGGCGCTGGAGCGGGCGGAGGAGATCGCCTCGTTCGGGATGGGTGAGCTGGACGTGTCGGGGATACCGCCGCGGCGGCTGGCGGAGCTGTCGCGGTACGGGGTGGACGGAAAGGCGTCCCTGCTGCGCCGCCACGGCGACTCCCGCAGGCTGGCGACGCTGCTGGCCACGGCGGTCTACCTGACGAGCAGGGCGGTCGATGACGCGCTGGACCTGCTGGAGGTGCTGATCGCGACGAAGCTGCTCGCCCGGGCGGAGCGGGAGACGGCGAAGCAGAAGCTGAAGACGCTGCCGCGCATGGAGCGGGCCGGGATGAGGCTGGCGACCGCGTTCCGCGTCGTGTTCGACACCACCTCCGAGCAGGTCGACACCGACACCGGCGAGATCAGCCCGCCCGAGGTGGCGACCTTTACGGCGATGTGGGAGCGGGTCGAGGAGGTGGTGCCGCGCGAGGAGCTGGCCGCCGCGATCGCCGCGCTGTTCGAGCTGGCGCCGCCGCTGGACTCCGACGCGGACGAGGCGTGGCGGTCGATGCTGGTCACCCGGTTCCCCACCGTGCGCCCGTTCCTGGCGCTCCTGGTCCAAGTCGTCGACTTCGGGGCCACCCCCGAGGGGCTGCCGGTGCTGAAGGCGCTGAAGTCGCTGCCCGGCCTGATGGGGCGCAAGAAGGTGGGGCCCGAGGAGATCGACACGTCGCTGCTGACGGGCTCGTGGCGGCGCCTCGTCCTGAGCGCGCCGCACCTGGAGCCGGGCATGGTGGCCTGGAAGGCGTACGTGTTCTGCGTGCTGGAGACCTTCCACCGGATGCTGCGCCGGCGGGAGGTGTTCGCGAAGAACTCCTCGAAATGGGGCGACCCGCGGGCGAAACTGCTGGACGGCGAGGCGTGGGAGCAGGTCCGCCCGGCCGTGCTGGCCTCCCTGAACCTGCCGGGTGATCCGGGCGAGCATCTGGCGGCGCGGGCCGCGCTGCTGCACGGCACCTATCGGGAGGTCGCCGCACGGGTGCCGGCGAACTCCCAGATCATCTTCGACGACGGACGCCTGCACTTCGCCGCTCTCCAGCCGGAGCCCGAACCCGCCTCCCTCCTCGACCTACGGAAGGCGGTGGAGGCGATGCCTGTTGGCAATCGCACCCACGTCGCACCCCAGGGCCGAGGCGGCCTCGGCGGCCGTGCGCGTCGATTCCTCCAGCTCGCGTACCTGACCCGCGACGCCGGCCGCAGCGAGGGCGCGGGCCACCTGCATGCTGCGAACGGGCAGGGACGCGTTTTCCTGAGGCCTCATGGGACTCCTTCATACGAGGTCGCATCATCACGTGTTCCATATACAGAACGTTCCGCATGTGGAACGATAGTTCTCGGGCGGCATCGGATCAACTGGCCTCGACAACAAGGAGGGGCTCACCATGGACCTGGCTACCCGCGTCGGATTGCGCCTGCGGGAATTGCGCGAAGCGCAGGGGATGTCACTGTCCGAGCTGGCCCGCAGGTCCAAGGTCGGCAAAGGGACGCTCTCGGAGTTGGAGAGTGGCCGGCGCAATCCCACTCTGGAGACGCTCTACGCTCTGACGACGGCCCTCAAAGTGCCGCTCAGCACAGCTCTGCACAACCTCGCGTTTCCCACCAAGGTCTCCGGTCATGCCGTGGACGCCGTCCTCACCGAGCGATTTGAGACTGCTGCGGCGGTCACGGAAACCTACCGAGTGCGCATTCGCGCCGGAACGACGCAGGAGTCCGCCGCCCACGTCCCCGGCACAACAGAGCACATCATCGTCCTCGCCGGCACCGCGCGCGTCGGCACGATCTCTGCTCCTGCCCTGATCGGCCCCGGCATGCATGGCAGTTGGGCCGCCGACGTTCCGCACTTGTATCAAGCACCGTCCGGAGACGTCGAGGCTCTGCTGATCGTGCGCTATCCCCAGTGAAACCTCATCCAGCCCCACACCGGGCCAACAGCGGTCAGCGCCTACTGTCGCCGGGCGCGAGAAGACTGGTGACTTCGGCAATCGCGTCCGCAGAGGGATGGAAGTAACGCCGTACGTTCTCGGGCTTCTTGTGCCGGGACTTTGCCATGAGCATCAGCAGGCTCGCCCCGGCCTCGCCGAGGTGAGTGAGTCCGGAGTGCCTCCACTCGTGCAGGTCCCAGCCCGTGCCGCTCACGCCGCCGATAGCAGTGTGCTCGTCCAGCAGCATGCGGGCCTGCCCGTACGACAGCCGGGCCAGCCCGGTGTCCGGGCACACGTCGCGTGGCGCGAGGACCTTGCCGGGGCCGGGCTTTCGGTGGGTGACGAACACCGGGCCGCGGGTGCGGCCCTTGAGCAGGCGGGGCAGGAGACGGGCGGTGCCGGCGTCCCAGTACACGGTCTCCAGCACGTAGTCCTCCCGCACCGCGCCGCGGCGGCGGGTACGCGGCCGGGCGCCCTTGGCCTTCACCGGGGCGCGGCGCCCGGCAAGATCCAGTTCCTCGATGTTGACGCCGAGGATCTCCTCCGACCGTGCGACGGTCTCATACAGCATCCGCCAGAGCGTCTTCTCCCGGAGATGGACATCGCGGCGGGCGATCAGCCGGTCGATGGCCATCTTCGAGCGGGCCGGGGTCTCGGAGTCCGGCGGGGTCAGCCGCTTCGCCCACGTCGGCACCTTCGGGCCGTCATACCCGTGCTCGCCGCACCAGCTCAGCCACGAGAGCACTGCCGCCCGGCGGGCGTTCCAGGTGTTGACCGCCGACTCGCCCCACAGCTGTTCGAGGGCGCCGCCGATCTCGTCGTCCGCGACCGTGGCGAGCGGGCGGTCCTCGCCAAGCCGTTCGGCGGTCTTGCCGACTCCGATCCCGTAGTTGCGGACCGTGTTTGTGTTGCCGAGCGAGTCGAGGAACGCGTCCGCCGCGGTGCGGACGGTCAGCGCCTTCCCGGCGGGCAGTCGTACGAGTTGCACCCCTTCCCTTCTTGCCGCAGATAACGGGTCCGCTTCATGCACGGCCTCCTCGCCGTTCCCGCAGGTCGTGATCAGCTATCCCGCAGATAATAGGGCGTTATCTGCGGGACGACTTCACACGGGCCCGGGCGCCGACGCCCTGTCAGCCGCCTACCAGGGCCGACGCTGGCTTAGCGCCGGTTTTCGTTCCGATGTTCCTCAACCCCCTATTCCAAGGGCGGCGACCCCCCGAACGCCCCGCGCAGCACGACGAAGGCCTCCGGGAGCTGTCCCGGAGGCCTTTACCGCGAGCGGTGCCGGTCAGTCGGCCTTGACCACGTACACCGTGTCCAGGAACGGCTTGTCGGCCGGGCCCTTCGGGTAGTCCAGCACGGTGATGTCCTGGTGGGTGCACCCGCCGTCGCGGTGCGCGGCGGGGTTCATGCAGTGGTCGCGGGTGTGCTCGTGGACCATCCACCGGCCCCGGTCGTAGCGGCGGCTTGGGCCCGTCCCGTCCGTCTCCCGGCGCGGGCGCGGTACCGACTCCTGCCGGCCACGGATGGCCACCACCCGGACCGTGCCGTCGTCGGTGATCCCCCGCCGCCGGTCGGCGCGGACCTTGACCGGCTTGCGCCTCTCCTCGGCGACATCGACCACGCCCTTGCCGACCCGCTCCTGGGTGATCAGGTCCCAGCACGCCACGACCGCGCGGGCGGCGAAGTCGGCGTTCTCCATCTGCGCGTACTTTTCGGCGAGCACGTCCCCGGCGCTCAGCCGCTCGAAGCCGACCGGCGCGAGCGGCGGCGTGGCGGCCGTGTGCGCGTACAGGGTCACCGACCACGTCGCCGGGGCGTCCTCGCTGTGCCCGGGCACCTCCCACCCGCTCCAGGACGCGGCGACCAGCGGCGCCATCCCCGGGGCGTAGTCGACCGGCTGGTCGAACACGAGGAACCCGGCGGCGGACGGGACGCGCTGGGGATCGAGCGGGGACTTCCGCGGCCGGGCGGCCTTGCGGGTGGCGACCGCCGTGGTGTCGGCGTCCGCGTAGTACATGCGCGCACTGCGCAGCCGGGCCCGCTCCTGCTCGCACAGCAGCCGGGCCCGGGCCACGTGGTCCAGGCCCGGGAACAGCTCGGGCGGGAAGATGGCGGTCAGGTGCTCCTCGGCAAGCTCCCGGGCGGTGCCCTCCGCCGTCTCCGGCGCCTCCAGCCGGGCCACAAGCTGGCGCCGCCACTCGGCGACCTGCCGGGGCTTGGCCGACCACGGGGGCGCCTCGGTGCCGTCCAGCGTGAACGTGGGCAGCGTGCCGTCGGGGTCGAGCACCGCGGCGGCGCCGCTGAGCGCGCCGAGCAGCGTCGCCAGGGTCATCCCGCCGGCGCGCTCGAAGGCGGCGACCTTCCGCTCGAACGCCTGCCAGTCGTGGCGCGTCAGGTCCTCCAGCGCCGCCCACACGTCCCGGTCGTCCTCGACCAGCTCGGCGAGGACGGGCGCGGCCTCCTCGATGTAGCGGCCGTGTTCCTCCTCGAACTGGATGAGCTGGGAGGCGCCGAACAGGGCGACCTCGGAGCCCCGGCCGCCCTTGACGGCGTCGCCGCCGGTCGCGGTTTGCTGGATGGTGCGGGCGTACCGGTCCGCCTCCAGGGCGGGGTTGCGCTGGAAGGTGCGGGCGACGGCGGTCAGGTGCCGCCACGCGTTCGCGGTCGCCTGGGTGGCGACGAAGACGCCGGGGAACAAGGGGAACTCCTCACGGAAGAACGGGCACGTACGGGGTGAAGCCGGTGGCCGCTGGGGGCCTTCGCCGGCCCCCAGACCCCCGCTCCCCGCGGCACCGACCGGCGCGGGCAGGAAGAGAGGGGTTGCGCTGGGTGCGCGCCGGACGGCACCGCGGCCTGTGCCGTCCGGCGGGCGTGATCGGGCGTCAGAGCGGTATGCAGCCGACGCTGAGGTGCCAGTACGGGCCGCCGTAGGGCCCGAGGTGGCGGCCAAGGGTCATCAGGTCGGTGTCGGGCAGGCCGGGGGAGACGATCAGGGAGATGCTGCCGCCGCCGTGCCGGGCCAGGGCCGTCCACTGGTGGATGCGCGGGTCCGCAGGGATCACGATGCGCGCGGCGCCCTCCTCGCACAGGAGCTGGATCGTCACCCGCCCGTCGTCCTCCAGGCTCCAGCGGGCCTGCGAGTCGGCGGCCCGGGCGACCTCGCCCCGAGGGGCCATGCGGTAGCGGGTGACGAAGTCCTTCACCTCCGCCTCGTCCACGTCCGGCTCCACGACCAGGACCAGCGCGGCGAGCACGGTGCCGTCGGTCATCGGCAGGCCGGTCGGCACGGCCACCACCGGCGGCGTCCCCTCGTACAGCGTGCCGCCGAGTTCCTTCTTCACAGGCCGATCCCCTCGGTCGCGGCGTCCTCGAACGCCTCACCCTCGTCCACGTACTCCCAGAACACCGGGCTGTTGGGCGACCAGCCGCCCTGGCGGCGCAGCTTCTCGACGCGCTTGCCCTTCTTGCGCCCGGTGGTGACCAGACCGCGCCGGGCGGAGTGTCCGGTGATCCGGCGCCCGGTCAGGCCCGCGTACTTCGCGCAGCGCGCGAGCGCCCGGCCGACGCCGTCCGGCGACAGACGCTTGGCGCCCTGGTTGCCCCACTGGTCGACGGGCAGGAACGCCGGTCCGCCGGGGGCGGCGCCGGCCGACAGCTTGGCCGCCTTGTACGCGCGCCAGCAGCGCACCGGGCAGGTGTCGATGTCCTCGCCGTAGGTGACGGGCACGTCCCGCTCCGGGCGGCCCTTCACCGAGGGCACGTGCACCATCAGGCCCTCGTCCACGTCCCCGATGTCCGGGTCGTCCAGCGCGGACAGCTCCTCGTTGCGGCCCGCGACCGCGAATTTCAGGGAGTTGAGCGCCTTGTCCCGCAGCCGGGTCAGGTCCGAGACCACGATCGTGCGCCGCCGCCGGGCGCCGGGCTGGGGCGCGCGCTCGCGCGGCGCGTTGGCCATCTTCCGCAGGTCCTTCGGGGTGATGGCGGCGGCCTTGCCACGGCCGCGCTGCTGGCGCCGCTTGTCCAGCTTCAGGGGCTTCAGCGTGCGCCGGGCCGCCTCGGTGGCCTCCTTGGGCACCGTGTAGCCGTGCCTGCGGGCCTCCGCGGTGACGCCGGTGATCCGGCGCTCGATCGTGTTCGGCGGCGCCTCGACCACCTGGTCCAGGTACGTCACGAACGACACGAAGGTGCCCACGGTGACCTTGCTGAGCGGCAGGCGGGTGCCGGTTCGTTCGGCGAGCCAGTCGTGGAACTCCCCCCAGATCTCCCAGTCCCGGGCGTAGCCGTCCTTGGTCTTCTTCGGCCGGATGTCGTGCAGGTGTTCCTTGGCATCCGCGTCCAGCGCGGCGAGAACGGCCTCCACCGGGTCGTGCACGGCGACCGCGCCGGCGTCGGGGGCGTCGTCCTCCACCAGCTCGGCGTCGACCACCTCCACCGGCTCCAGCGCGGTCCCGTACTCCTCGGCGGTCGTCACTCGGCGACCTCCTCCACCGTGTCGGCGAGCTTGCCGACGCGCTCGGCGGCGTGGGTGATCCGCTTCGCCTCCACCCTGAGCTGCGAGCCGTCCTCATCGTGCTCCGTGAAGTCCGCCGCGACCTCGCCCACTAGGTGAGCCAGCTCCTCAAGGACCTCGGCGACGTCCTTGAGCCCGGGCCGCAGTTCCCCGCGCTCCAGGTGGTAGGCGGCGCGCGGGAGTTCGCCGTACGCGGGCAGGTCGTCGCGGCTGGCGACGGCGGCCTGCTCCTCGTCCTTGGCGGGGAAGGGCACGTACACCTGGGTGAGCATCAGCCCGGGCTGCTTGCTCTCCGCCTCGGTGGCGAGTCCGGAGACCACGGCCACCAGCCGGGGGTGGATGGTGTGCACCTGGTCCGGCTCGCCGGGCAGGGCCCGGTGGTGGTCGTCCAGGGACAGCGGCATGTCGTCGGGAAGCTGTTCCAGCAGGGCCCGCAGCTCGCCGACGGTGTCGACCATCGGCGTCGCGGCGACCGCCGCACGCAGCCTGGGTGCCGCCTCCGAGTCGTTGTGCTGCTCGCTCATGCCTTCTCTCCGAACGGTGCGGGGACGCTGCGGCCGTGCTCGCGCAGCCACTGGTGGACCGCCTTCTCTTCGGCGACCCGCCGGTTGTAGGCGGCGTCACCGGCGGGCGTCATGTCCGTGAAAGCCACCCGGCCGATGCGGGTCTGCGCCCACTGGCACAGCTCCCACTCCGGCTGGCCGGTCTCCGCGTTGTACGCGGCCGGGTGCAGCGAGCCGTCCCGCACGAACGCGTCCCGCTCGGTCTGCCGCTGCGCGACCTTGGCCTCGGCGGCGGCGAGCGCGGCCCGGGCCGCCTCGACCTCCTTCTCCGCCTCGGTGATCCGGTCCTCGAAGTACGTGGTGACGACGGCCGTACCGTCGATCTGTTCGGTGGCACTCACTGGTGCTGGTCCTCCTTGGTCTCGGTCTTGGCGATCCAGATGGGGCTGCCGATCAGCACCACATCGGCGGCGACGGTGCCCACACGCACAGGCCCGGGGTGGTAGGCGTACACGGCCGTGCCGACCTCGCAGCCGAGCGGTATGGCCCGGCCCTCGTGGTCCTGGTGGACGGCGGACGCGAGGGTCACCAGGGAGCCCGTCACTCCGGGGACCGCGAGCGCTTCGATTGCCGCTTCGTCGGTCTCCGGGTGGTCGACCGCGAGGAGCTGCAAGGCGCGCACCGCGGTGGTGTCGTTCAGTGCCTCCCGGGCGCCGCTCGGCAGCGAGTCCTTGCCGGGCTGGACGTTCCGGGAGGCGCCGAGCAGGCACCAGCCCACGGTCAGCGTCGGCAGGCGGCTGACCCCGGTGTAGAGCACCAGTCGGGGGTCCTCGAACCCGCCAGTCTGGTAGAGGTCGACGTCGGCGTAGACGGCGCCCGGCACGGACGGCACCGCCGCCGGCCACCCGGCGAACAACTGCTGCGCAGACGGGAGCTGCCGCTTGACGGCGTCGATGGCAGCGTCATGATTGCCGCTCACTGGGCTGGTCCCTCCTCTTCGGTGGCGGCCGCGTCCAACTCCGCCGCCACCCACTTCGCCGCCGCGGTGACGGAGGCGAAAGGCTTCTCGCCGCTGACCTTCGCCCAGTCCGCGTAGCCCGAGAGGCCACGGGCGGGCGGGTGGAAGTCGGGCCCGATCGCCGCGTGGTAGACGGTGCCGCCGCGCTTGCCCCGGCCCTCGGTGACGACACCGACGATGTCGTCCTCCGACAGCCGGTCGACCTTCTGGCGGGAGCAGAGGTAGGCGCCGGGCGAGTCGTAGCCCCGCAGGTCGAGCAGCGGCGGGCCGGGGTAGAGCCACAGCCCGGCCACCCGCTTCGGGGGCTGCCCGTACCCGGTGCGTACCGTGGTGGTCGTCCGGGTGGTGTACTCCTCGCCGCTGATCAGGTGGGCCGTGCCGCAGGACCGGCACAGCACCCGCAGGGTGATCCGGTCGTAGTGGTCGTGGTGGCCGCACTCCTCGTTGGGGCAGGAGTGCTCCGGCCCCTCCCGGCGAAGGCGCCGCTTGTCGGTCTCGGTCTGCTGGTCGACCTCCCAGGCGGGTTTGGCGCAGTCCGGCCCGTGGGCGAACGGCTGCCATTCCAGGTGGGCGGCGATGGCGTCGGAACTGCTCATCGGGCGGCCTCCGTCGTCGCGCCGGCGGGGAGGAAGGCGTCCCACTGGTAGTCGGCGGTCCCGGCGAACAGGGCTCCGTAGCGGTCCATGCGGCCCTCGTCGCGCTTGGCGGCCGCGTACTGCTGAAGGGCCCGTCCCAGGTCGAATGCGGCGTGGCCGGGCACCGGGTGGGCGAGGTCGAGCAGGCTGTCGGTGAAGCAGCCGGGCCGGAAGATCCGGGCCGCGTCGGGGTCGGTCTGCTGGAGCCAGTGGAGGTTGACGTCCTGGATCTCGGCGGACAGGTACTCCTGGAGCATCTCCTGGTCGTCCTGGTCGCCGACGGCCTGCTTGCTGGCCCAGGTGCGCTCGAAATCCATGCCCGGGTGCGGGCCGCCGATCTCCTTCTCGTAGGACTCGGCGGCCGCGCGGCACTCCGGGGCGGTGCACAGGGCCAGCGCGTACGCGAGCACGCCCGGTCCGCCGTGCAGCGACTCCACCAGCACGCCGCCGTCGTGCTCCCGTACGGCCGTGCAGGTCGCGGCCTCGTTCAGCTCGTCCAGCACGATCCGGTAGAGGGCGGGCAGTCCGCGCTCCTCGATGAGGTCTTCGCCCCATCCGAGAGTGGCGGTGTGCACCACGGCGGCGGTGCCGTCGGGCAGGGTGACGGAGGTGAGCATCATGGCGGTCACTTCCCATCCGCGGTGAGCCACCGCAGGGTGCCGGTGATGGCGCCCTGTACGGCGTTCTCGCTGCCGGAGAGGAGGGCGTCCAGCAGACCGAGGCCCGGGGTGTCCTTGCGGTAGACCAGCACGAGAGCCGCGTCGTCGTCCGGGAGCGTCTCCGGGAGGGTGTGCAGCGGCATCATCGGGCCCGTCGTGATGCGGGCGGCCCGCACCTCGCCAGCCGCCACGGCGCGGGGCCGGTGCCCGATCCGGTGCACCAGGTCGTGCGTAGGGTCGTCGTCCTCCCGGCACCCTCCCGGGCCCGGGCACGGCCGGGGCTGCGGTTCGGCGTCGTGGCGGCGGGCCAGCTCCCCGCACAGCTCCGCGAGCCGCCGCACGCCGAGGGTGCGGGTCTCGCCCGCAGCGACGGAGCGGGCCAGCGTCTCGGTCTCGCGCACCAGGTGCTCGGGCGCCATGTGGAAGGCGTTCGGCAGGTCCAGGTGTTCCCGGCCCTCGGCCGTGAGCGTCGGGGTCATCGAGCCCCGGGCCGGTCCCACCCAGGTCACGGTGTCGGGGGCGGTGTCGAAGTCGGTGACGCGGTGGGGCTCGAACCGGGTCTTGCCTTCGGAGTCGACCGGGTACGGCTTGCGGCCGGTGCGGATCAGGCGCTTCATCTCCGCCCGCACGGCCTCCGGGCTCTGGTCGGGGAACAGGCCGGACTTGCGGAACAGGTCGGCGGCCTCGTCCAGCCACAGCACGACACGGTCGCCCTGGCCGCCGGTGCGTTCCTGCTGGACGGCCAGCAGGGCGGCGAGCATGTCCGTGGCCGTCTTGCCGGGGGTGGTCTTCTCCAGCTCGGCGCGGAGTTGGAGGAGTTCGACGGTCTGGTCCTGGAGCTGGGTGGCGGCCCACTTCCGGGCGGCCTCCGCCTCGACGTCCTCGTCGGCGTCGCGGTGGTAGCGCTCGGCGACGGCGGCGCATTCGTCCTCGGTGCACAGCACACGGGCCACGGCCTCGGCGGAGCCGTCGGGGTTCTCGGTGACCTCGACGTCAGCCTCGGACAGTTCGGCGGCGATGCACTCGGAGACCATCCGCAGGCACCGCTCGGCGTTGGCCCTCAGCTCCGCGAGGTGGTCGGCGGTGAGCTGTCGGGAGACCGAGCCGACGCTCCAGCGCACACGGTGCAGGTGGACGGTGTAGTGGCGGTCCGGCTCTCCCGGTACGAGGAGGAGCGGTACGGACAACGGCATGTCAGTCACTCTTTCGGGTGGTAGCGGTACGGGCGAGCCGGGCCAGGAAGTCGAAGTCGGCGTCCGTGAGCGGGCCGCCGTCGGGGCGGGCGTAGTCGATGGTGAGGTGCGGGCGGGCCTGCACACGGAACAGCTCAAGCTGCCCCGGACACAGGGGAGTTGCCTCAGCCGCCGGCGCGGCCGGGGCCTTCACCGGTTCCCCGGCTGCGGGGCCTCGCGGTGCACGAAGATGGTGGCGCGGAAGCAGCCGCGGGTACGGCGCTCGTCGTCCTTCCACCCGGCGTACAGCTCCTCACGGCCGTCGGTGGTGTACTCGGTGTCCACCCGGGCGCCGGCGTGGTCGGCCCACCGGCGGACGGTCTCGCGCTGTATGGCCGGGGTGAAGCCGATTCCGTCCGCCGTGCCGATGAGGTTGCCGTTCGGGGCGAGCGTCCACAGCAGCGGGGGCAGGTCGAGCGTCGCGCCGTGCTCGATGAGGTCGGCGAGGTGGCGCTGTGCGCGGCGCTGCCACTCGTAGAGGGTGGCGGCCGGGACCGTTTCGGTCGCCGTGTCGGTCTGGGGCACGGGCGTTCGATTCCTTCCGTCTCGGCGGGCCGGTTCGCTGACCTGTCGTCATGTCCGGTTTATCGCCTCGGATATGGCACATTATCCGAGCCGAGACGCGCCGGTCCACCACATCACCCGAACGTGTCTAGATTTCTCGCCAACTTCTCCGGGGTGTAGACAGGGAGGGGGCCGGAGGGGCAGACTCGCCGAACAGACCCCGGAGAACGGGGCAAGAATTCGTCGGAAGGCTCGCATGAAGATCACCATTGAGGGCGCGAGCGAGGAATTCGCCGAGAAGGTGCTCAGCCTCGCCGCGCAGCAGGGCGCGAACCTGTCCATCAGCACCATCGAGACCGGGTGGACGGCGGAGCGCGCCGAGCGCTACCTGCGCTCGCTCCCCGCCGGCGCCCGGACCTTCGCCCGGCTCGTCGTGGTCGACGGCGACGGCCACGCCGACGCCGACACCCTGCGCGCGGCCGTCGGCAAGCTCAATGGCCCCACCGTCGCCCTGTCCCGGGCGATGCCGCGCGGGGTGCGCGAGGGCTGGTGGCCGGAGGGCACCCCGGCCCCGATCGAGAAGGTGGACGACCCCGATCACCCGTCCTGGCAGAAGGCCGAGGCGTACGTGATGAGCAAGGACCTCGTGCCCCTCTTCCGCTCGGCCTTCGCCCGCCTCGCCTACACGCAGGAGACCGCCCGGGCGGCGGGGCTGCACCCCGGCGGCGCGGGCAAGACGTCCATGTCCTGGACGCCCGACCCGTCGATGCTCAAGGGCTACAACCTCGTTGACCTGGACGGCGGTTCGCTCCCGGCCGACGACGACCAGGACGAGGAGGGCCAGCAGTCGTGACCCTCCAGACCCCCCAGGAGATCCTGATGGACACGCACGAGGGCAAGGCCTGGAACACCTTCTTCATGCACCTGACCTCGGTCAACTCGACCATGAACATGCACTGCGGACGGGGTGGCTGGTCTCTGCACGAGGTCTACCAGCGTCGACCCGAAGGTCACCGTCGCGGATGCCCTGCGGCGGCTGACCGAGGCGGAGGAGGCTGCCGAGCGCGGTGAACTGGCCGCCGCCGTGGAACGGATGACCGGGGGGCAGGGATGACGACGACCACGGGTTTCCTGGTCGTCCCGGCCTACGACCTGGCTCCCGGCACGCTGCTGGTCGCGGTCGGCCCCGGGGCCTCGGGCAAGTCGACGTACGCCGTCACCGCCGCGGCGGTCGACGTCGTGCTCTGCCTCGACTCTCTGCGGCGCGAGATCGGTGGGGACGAGGGCGACCAGTCCGTCACCCCCGCCGCCGTGGAGCGGCAGAACGCCCTCCTGGAGCAGCACCTGAGCGACGGGGCGACGGTCTTCCTCGACAGCACGAACGTGGAGCCCCATGTGCGGGCGCAGCTCGTGGAGCGGGCCCGCCGGCGCGGCCGCCCCATCGTCGCCCTGCGCTTCCTGCCCGACCTCGACACCTGCCTGACCCGCAACGCGCAGCGGCCGGTCAACCGGCAGGTGCCGCCGGACACGCTGCGCTGGCAGCACGACCTCGCACGAGAGGCCACCCCGGACGCCCTGCTCCGGGAGGGCTTCACCGCCGTGCACCACATCGAACCCGCACCGACAGGAGCCACCGTGTCCGATGACGCCCTTTCCCCCGAGCGGATCGCCGATGCCGTCGCCGTACTGCGCAAGGCGCAGGAGGGCGACCAGGACGCACACCGCGACCTCGGCAACTACTTCCCGGAGTACGAGGGGCTGGTGATGCAGACCGACCAGGCCCGCTACCTCGAACTCGCCGCCCGTGCCGGTCTGGCGGCCACCCATCTCCTGCTCCTCCAGAGCGGCGGGGAGTGGCTGGCCTCGGTGGACACCTACACCTCCGACTTCGCTCTGCCGCTCGCGTCCGTGGCCCTCGGGGAGTACGGGACCAGGACCGAGGCGGTCCGGGAGACGGTGCGGGCCGCGACGGACAACGGGTGGGCGCTCGCCCCCGAGCACGAGTGGGCCGACTTCGACTGCGGCGGCGGGGAGATCCACATCCCGATCCACGTGCGGCGGACGCACTGACCGCCCGTACCCGCCTCTGACCAGCGAAAGGACCGCAATCGATGCGTACCTGCACCCGTATCCAGCGCCAGCGCACCAAGGGTTGGCGCAAGCCCGAGCGGTGCATGATCGTGGACCGCACCTCCGACTTCGGCAACCCGTTCACCGTCGCGCAGCTCGTGGACATCGGCTACAAGGAGCCGGAGGCCCGGCAGATGGCCGTCGCCGAGTTCCGGCCGTGGCTGCGCGGCAGCCGTGCCAACTGGACCGCCGACGAGAGCGACCGGCGCCGGGAGAAGATCCTCGCCCGGCTGCCGGAGCTGCGCGGCATGGACCTGGCCTGCCCGTGCGAGCCCGGTGAGGCGTGCCACGGCGACGTGCTGCTGGAGTGGGCCGCGCTCTCCCCGCTCGCCCTGGAGGTGCGTACCGCCTCGACCCGCGCCCGGGTCGACCGGCAGCGCGTCTTCCACGGCCTGGAGCCGCTGTACGACGCGGACGAACTGACCGCCGTTCTCACCCAGGACGTGTTCCTCGACCTCGGCGGCACGGTCGACTTCGACCCGGGCGACGGCATCCCGCAGCGCTGCGACACCCGGACCTGGAACTACTACCTGAAGAAGCAGCGGCTGCACGAGGACGCGGTGACGCTCCGGCTGGTGGAGGTCTTCGGGTGAGCGCGGCCGCCGACGCCCCGCGCCTGGACCGGGCGGAGACGTACGCGGAGACCGTCCACCGGATCTACGGCGACCGGCGGGCCGCCCCGCCGGCGCGGGAGCTGCTGCTCGCCGTGGCGTACGCCCTCTTCGTCGCCCCCGGCGAGCCGGGGCGGGTGCTGAACACCGCCGCCCGCGCCCTGGGGCGGAGCACGGCGACGGGCCGCCCCCGCTTCGACGCCCTGGTCGCCGACGACGCGCCCCGCTACGAGCCGCCCCGCGCCGCGGGCGACTGGGGCCCGGGCGGGGCTCGGGGCTGCGAGGCCCCGCGCCTGCGGCCGTACGTCTACCGGCCGCGCCGACCCGCCACAAGCGGGAGCGAGGAGGCCGCGGTGCCCCTGCGGCCGCTGCCCGAGCCGGTAGTGCACGTCGGCCCGGGCTACGTCCCGCCGGTCGACGTCCGCAACGAGCGGCAGATCTGCGGCGCCGACTCCCACCACAAGGTGCTGGAGCTGGACCCGCGGACCGGCTGGGTGCTCCCGCACTGGTTCTGCAAGCGGCACGTCGACCACGCGGAGCGCGTCTCCGACCAGGTCCGCGAGCAGAACGAGGCCGCCCCCGAGCCGATCCCGAACCGCGGCGGCCTGCTGCCGGCGTACTTCGAGGCGCCGTGGGAGGACGTCTACCGGCACTACGCGGCGGCGAGCTGGAAGCCGCCGTCGTACGGCCTGTCCGCCGACGACTGGCCCGACCCGGGCAACCATCCCCCGGCGCGCTCCCCGCGCCGCCTGCGGGCCGTGTAGCGCGTTTTATCTGGCCAGATAGACCACCAACCAAGGGCCGGGACTCTCCCGGCCCGTACGAGAAGGAGATCCGTGGGTACCTACGAGACCGACCTTGCCGCCGCGAAGCGCTCGCGCACGGCCTGGGGCTGCACGTGCGGGGCCGACAACCCGGCGACGTACGACGCCTGCCACGACTGCGGCCGCCCGTCGTGGACGTGCGCGGCCTGTGGCACCGTCAACCCCTCCGCCCGCAGCAACTGCAACGAGTGCGACGGCACGATGCCCGCCGAGCTGCTGGGCGACCGGGAGGAGGGCTTCGAGATGACCTACGAGGAGTGGATCGCCACCCAGATCGGCCCCCGCTTCGTCGGCGGCCGGTACCACCACGGCGACGCCACGAGCACGTACGAGGTCCTCGCGATCGAGCGCGGCCCGCGCCCGCTCGGCACTTGGCCCGTGTGGGACATCACCGTCCGGTTCGAGAAGGACGGCCGGGAGACGACGCACTGCTCCGGCTGGGACGCCCGCCGCGACACCGTGGTGGCGCAGCCGCCGACCACCTACACGGCCGACGTCGTGGCCGTCGACCCGGACGGCCGGGTGCTGCTCATCGAGCGCCGCTGGGAGCCGTTCCCCGGCCGCTGGGCCCTGCCGGGCGGGTACCTGGACAAGGGTGAGAACTCCCGACAGGCCGCCGCCAGGGAGTTGTTCGAGGAGACCGGGGTCCGGGTCGACGCCGCCGACCTGACGCCGATCGGCACCTACAGCGCTCCCGGCCGTGACCCACGCGGGCGGTTCAGCACGGACGCCTACCTCGCCCGGGTGCCCGCCAACACCGTCGCGGTGGCCGACGACGACGCGGCGAACGTGCGATGGGTGGGACTGGGCGCGGCCCTGGACGATGGCGCCCTGGCGTTCGACCACGCCGACATCCTGCGCGCCGCCGGCCGCATGCTGACGGGCGGAGAGGTCACCTGACCCCCCTGCCGTAGGTGCTGCACCTGGTGCACCACGGCGGTGCGGACGCACAACGACGCGGGCCCCGGCTCCCCTCGAAGGGGACCGCCGGGGCCCGCGGGTTATCTGGCCAGATAGACCATCTTTCTCAGGCGGACTCCTCTGGCGCGAAGTTCTCCATGCAGTCGCCGCACATGATGTTGCGGCGCTCCAGCGTCTTCGGCGAGACCCGGATGACCGCGGGCGGCTCGCACTGGCAGACCGCCTTGACGTAGTTGCGGTCCTCCTTCTCCTTCTTCCCGGTCGGCGCCTCGTCCTCCGTGCCGGCGTCGGCGGTGTCGGCGTCCTCGGCGGCCCCGCCGCCCTTGCTGCCGCCGCCGCTGCGGGTGGCGAAGATGTCGGGGGTGCGGGTGGCGTGCATCGCCTTGTCGAGCGCGGCGATCTCCTTGGCGTAGGTCTTCGCCGCCTCGTCGCTGACCACCGAGTAGCCAGCGAACCCGTACTTCTTCTTCCACTTCTCGGTGATGCCGTCACGCTCGATCAGCCCTAGCTCCTGGGCAACCTTGCGGAACTCCTTGTTGTGGTACTGGCTCGCCGAGCAGTCCTTGACGCCTCGGTTCTCGTTCGCGGCGTGGGTGGCCTCGTGCAGGAGGTATCCGAAGACCTTGGCCGCGCCGTCGGCGAGCGACTCGGCAGTGACGAACACCTCGTGATGGACGTCCTCCCCCTCGCGCAGCCGCCATCGACGGGGCGCGAAGTGGGCCAGCTCGACCAGGCTCGCGCGGCCGCCAGTGGCCATGCTGATGACGGCTTCGGGAACGTCCGGGTGGCGGGCGCGGATCGCGTCCCAGGCATCGACCAGGGCGGAGGTCACCCCGGCTGCGATCTTGGCGACCGCGACCTCGGGGACCAGGTCGGGCACGACCTCCAGGGATGGGGCGGGCGCGGGTTCGGGGATCACGGCGACGGCTTCAGTAGGCATGGCTCCATGCTAGCCGAAAACTCACCTCTTAAGAGGTGAGTTTCTGGGGTGAGTTGTTGGCGCATCGTCCCAACTCGGGCCTGTTTGCGCCGCGCTGACGGTGCTGTCCGGTATGCAGGAGACCTGACCAACCGGCGAAGGAGTCCTCGTGTACGTCGACATGGCCGCCCTCGATGAGGAGTGCACCCGCCTGGCCTGCCTGATGGCCGACCGCAGCATGGAACACCTCACCATTCCCGAGGCGCGGTCGCCGGAGCAGCAGGGCGCCGACCTGGAGGCGGAGTTCTCCAGCGAGCTGGAGCGGTCCTTCGCCCGGATCGTCGCGGCGGGCTCGGACCCGGAGTGCATCCTGCCGAGCATGCTGATGGGCATGGCCGGGAAGCTGGCGATCCTCGCGACGGACGTGTCCCTGCGCGCCGACCCGGACACGGACGCGACGGCAGTGATCCGGTCGATCGGCGGCCGGTAGGCCTGGAGACGCAGACGGGCCGCCGGGTGAAGTCTCCCGGCGGCCCGTCTGCGTGTGGCGCTGCGTCAGTCCTCGGCGTGTGTCCAGGCGCTGGGTACCAGACTGGGCATGCGGTGGTCGATCTGGTGCTCGCCCTTGGTGCAGCCCGCGAACGGGCCGGTGGACCCGCGCAGCTCCCGCAGGGCGGGGTCCAGGTGGTCGCGGTGCCAGACCGAGGGGCCTGTGTACCCGCAGGACGCCGGGTCCGTCAGCTCCTGCCAGGCGAGCCACACCGCATGCAGGCGGGCGATGGCCACGGGGTGCTCCCACCACAGGTGGCACCACCGGGCATCGGCCGACGGCTCCGCGAGGTAGCCGGGCACCAGTACCCCCTCCACCCACTCGATCAGGGCCCGCAGCTCGTCGTCGTACTCCGGCGGGTCCAGCAGCAAGATGAACGGCGGGTACTGCCACTCCTCTTCCTCGTCGCCTCCCTCGGCGGTGGCCTCCCCGCCGGCCGTCTCCTCCTCGTCGGCCAAGGCCTCGCCCGGCTCCCCGCCGTCTCCCCCGGCGAGCTGCTTGACCAGGGCCGTCAGGCGGGCGACCTGGGCCTTGAGGTCTTCGATGTCCTCGAACATGCCGATGGGCACGTCCAGCTCCGGGACGTCCTCGGGTTCATCGGCCACTGCGCGCCGCCTTCCGCTCCTCGTACGCGGCGACCGCGCGCTTGGTGATGGCCTGCTCCTCGGCCTTCATCTGCGGGCCGATGTGCTCCATCAGCTTCTCCGCGTACCAGGGACGCAGGCTGATCTGCGCGACCGGCATGCCGGTGGCCAGCAGCAGGGCCGTGCCCTTCTTCATGGCGCGGATTTCGGCCGGGTCGAGCACCTGCTCGCGCTGTTCCGACCAGCTCCGGCTGCCGCCGTCCTTGGACTTGGAGTACGAGCCGCGCTCGACGTAGTGGGCGCCGGTCAGCGTGGACACGTCCTGGGCGAACTTCGCGTCGTCCATGCCGACACCGATGATCTTTTTCGTGGCCGCGCTCCACATGGAGTCCATGCCGACCTCGCCCCACGCCTTCACGCCCTGCCGGTAGCTCTGGAGGATCACGAACGGGGTGATCCCCCGGGACCCGAGGTGCGAGTACAGGTCGGGCAGGTCGGCGATGCGGCAGATGTTCGCGGCCTCGTCCAGGACGGCGCGCATCGGCTCCGGCAGGCGGCCGCCGTGGCGTTCGCCCGCCTCGGCGCCGGCGGTGAACACGGCGTCCGCCAGGGCGGCTACGACCGCGCTCGCCGGGCCGCCCTTCTTCGACAGCAGGTAGAGGGTGTCCTTGCTGAGGGCGAACTCCTCGGGGTCGAACCGCGGGTGGCACTTGTCCGGGGTGACCCACGCGAGCACCTTCTCGTCGCGCAGCGCACTGACCGCAGTTCGGGCATTTTGGTAGATACCGGACTGGGTCTCTTCGGCAATATTGATCGAACTGTCCACCTGCTCGGCGAGCACCGGCTCGTTCGCGTACAGGACGCGCAGCGGCGCCTTCTCCTTCGGGTCGGACAGCCACTTCATGACGTCCCGGACGCTGCCGCCCTCCCAGTACGCGGCCCGGAACAGACCCACGAGCAAGTCGCCGGCGGCCTGGCTCCAGAACGGGTCGGCCTGCTCGCTGGTGATCTGGTTGACGAAGTGGCTGGCCAGGCGCTCGGCGCCCTCCAACGTCTCCGCCTGGGCGATCATGTCCCACCACATTTGGCGCTCAGCCTGGGCCACACCTTGGGTGTCGAGAATCCAGGCGTTGCCCACCTTCGAGCGGCTCGCCAAGGTCGCCGCGTAGACGTCGGCCTTGTTGCTGGTCATCAGCAGGGCGCCCGGGGCCTCCTCCGCCACCGGGATGGCGAGGCTGGTGGACTTGCCCGCTCGGGGCGCCATGATGGCGACGAAGGTGTCCTCGTCCGACCCGCGCAGCTCGACCCCGGACGGCAGGTGGTCGCCGAGGAGAACGCCTCGGTCGCGGGCGGGAAGCTCCTTGGGCTTGGTGCCCTTCAGCGAGGCCCGCAGCCGGGTGGCGGTCCGGGCCGCGTGCTTCGGCGTCAGCTCGCGCACCTGGTGCAACGTGGCCAGACTGCTCGGGTTGCGGAACCACTTGAAGGTCCAGCGCAGCCCCCACACGAGGAACACCACGACCGCCAGGTCCGCCACGGTGGCGCCGACGATGGACGCGGTCTGCGAGTGCGGCCACGACGTCGACCAGTCGGTGGCCATCTGGAAGGCACCCACCAGCGACGTGGGGAACGGGGCGGCCTCGTCCCCGGTCAGCACCGCGCCGGCGGCGGCACCGGCCCATGTCGAGACGGACAGCGTCACGGCGCCACCGAGCACGATGCCCCCGGCCGCCCATGCCCGGTCGTTCTCCGTCATCATGCGCTTCCACCTCCCGTAGCGGTCACCCGGCGGCGGTTGTTGTCCGTGCGGTACAGCCGCAGCTCCGTGGCCGTCAGCTCCAGCGCGGCCGCGATCCCGGGCCGGGTGCCAATCTTGATCAGGTACTTGCCGCGGCCCGGGTGCCGGGCGCCTTCTTCCTCCAGGGGCGCGCTGTCGCCGGCGTCGTCGTAGGTGGGGTCGATGTCGAGACCCGTGCTGGTCGCCGACGACCACGAGCCGATCATCATGCGCTCCTGCTCGGTGAGGCTGCGCTTGCCGGTGACCCGGCGCAGCTCCTCCTCGGAGGACGCGCCGATCACCCACGTGTCGCACCGGTCCATCAAGCCGCGGGCCTTCGCCCGGTCCTGCTCGGTCGGCAGGGCCTCGACGTCCAACAGGCTGTGCGTGACGTAGATCGTCACATCGTTGGTCGTCCTGTTCAGGCGGCTGATGGCGTCCATCGCGTCCACCAGGCCGGGGCCGCTCCGCAGCGCGCGCCACATCTCGTCCATCGGCAGCACGAGGGAACGGTCCATCAGGCCGATGCTGCGGGCGGAGTCGATCGCGGAGTAGGTGTACGCCCACGTCGCGATCATCCCGGCCGACACCACGTCATTGCCGCGGGCCCGCAGCGCGGAGATGTCCACCGAGACCGCCGGGGCGGAGATGTCCAAGGGGGTCGTCGTGGGCCCGTCGAACAACCCCTTCAGCGGCCCGCCGATCAAGTTGTCGAGCCCGGCGATGACGCTCCTCGTCAGGTCCTGGTACCGCTCGCCCTCCGCGGCGAGCTTGGTCCGCAGCTCCTCGGGCGCCGCCCGCAGCACCTGCACGACGTCGGCGACCACCGGGTCGCTCCCCGACTCCTGGGCGGCGGAAGCCACCTGCACGGCCGTGTCCAGCGCTGAGCGTTCGATCTCGTTGGGGGAGCGTCCCAGTCCGTGCTTGGTCGACAGCAGGGCGACCAGCGTCTCCAACCGACGCCCGTTGAGGACGTCCAGCAGGGCCTCGCGCCGCTCCGCCGTCAGCGACGACACGTGCCCCTTCAGCGGCCCGCTGTCCAGCGGGTTGAGGCGGCCGATGCCGTCGCCGATACGGACCACTGATCCGCCGAGTTCACGGATCATCTCGGAATACTCGCCCTTGACATCACCGGGCACGCACATGAGGAATCCGTACGCCGAGTAGACCATGCACACGCGCTTGACCAGCGCGGACTTCCCCGCGCCCGGCTGACTCATCACCCACACGCCCGGGTTGGTCGTCAGCTTGCCCGTCCAGCCGCTGGGGTCAATGCACACCAACTCGCCGGTCAGCAGGTCCCTGCCGACGGGGACGCCGCGCGGCGGCAGACCGCTCCCGAGCAGGAACGGGTAGATCCCGCCGGCCTGCGAGGTGGGGCCGGTGTAGACGGTGCCGGTGTCCTCGACCGGCACGCGGCCGCCGAACCTTCCGCCCCAGCCCAGCCTCGGGGCGAAGCGCCCCTTCAACTTCTTCTCGGCCCGCCGCTCCTCGCGCGTCGGGCTCTGCTCGACCACCTTGACCACGCGCTTGGGCGTGGTCACCGGCGCCGTCTTCGGTTTGCGTGCCATCTCGTCAGTCCTTCACCAGCGGCGAGTACCCGAGGGGCAGACCGGCCGCGAACACCGCGGCCTGGGCCCCGTATGCGGGCCGCATGCGGATGCCTCGGGTCGCCTTGACCGCCCGGGCCAGCTCCTGGCGGGCGGCGGGCAGGTCGGCGGTGCTGCGGGCGGTGACGGTCACCATCAGCGTCCAGTCGACCACCTGGGCGCCTCCGGCCACCTGCGCGGCGGCCTTCTCCGCCCGCTGGGCGTCGGCCCGCTGGCTCCACTTCGCGCGGCCCTTGACCTCGGCGGTCGCCTGCGCCCTCTGGTGGGCGTTGGAGATCTCGCGCTCCAGCACCGCCTCGCCCTCCATCGGGTCCAGCACCCGGTAGGCGATGGTGATGCGCCGCTGGTAGCGGCCGGGGGCCAGCAGCGGCAGCAGCACGGAGTAGGGGATGGGGCGGCGCGGCATCTCGCGCAGCACCCAGCTCACGGACACCCCGCCGTCGTGGGCGTAGGTCTCCCAGTCGTCGTCGGCGGCCTGCGGCCCGCACTCCGACCACGACAGTTCCTCGAACTCCTTGTCGCGGGCGTTGAAGACCTCGGGGTCGTACGCGCTGCGGACGATGCGGCGCAGGTCGACGTCGGTCGCCCTGCGCTCGATGTCCGTGCCGGTGCCCGACAGGTCCAGCGAATCCACCACCCGCAGCGCCTCGGCGACCTGCTCGGCGAGATCCGCCGGCGCATTGGCGGTCGCGTTCGGGTCCACCGTCACGCTCATCCACGGCGCCACGCTCGCGGTGGCGCGCGGGGTCGTGCGCACCAGGTCGTCAATGACCTTCTTCGCCAGTGCGGGTGCGCCCGGGTTTTTGCGGGCCTTGACGTCATCTCCGAGTGCCTCACCGGCGCCGGGGGTGATCTGGATGGTCACGCTCGCGCCCTTGACCTGCTCGTCCGTGCTCATCGCGTCCAGCACGGACGCCCAGGTGCGCAGGCTGCTCTGCACGGCTCCGGTGGGCGCCATGAGGCTGCCGCCCGGCGCGAGGAGGGTGCTGACGGTCATGTAGCCGGTGGCCCGGTCGTGGACGACGCCGACGGACCGGCCGGTGGTCGGGTCGTGGGCCTTGATCAGGGTGCTGCTCGCGCCGACGCCCGGGAGGTCCAGGGCGTACGGGTGGGGCAGCAACAGCCGCCGGTAGGAGGTCGCGTCGAACCGCGCCGCCCGCTTCCAGGCAACCTTGGCCCAGTAGTACGACAGGGCGGACATGCCGTGTCGGCGGGCGGCGGCCAACCCGAAGAACGCACCGGTCAGCGGCAGGGTGACCAGCAGCGAGAGCGGCATCTGCGTGGCGATCAAGCCGTCCGCCGTCAGCACGGCGGCCGCGATCATCGTCGCGGTCCGCGACAGCCCGCCGAACCCGAAGGAACGGCGGGCCCTGAAACCGTCGACCATCAAGGTCGAGGGCACTTCATGGGCTGTCACTGCTGGTTTCCTCCGCCCACCTGTCCACTGGCGCCCTGGATGGCGTCGTTGACGCCGTCCAGAACCTGAATGCCGGCAGCGGCAGCGAGACCAGCCGGGCCCGCGGCGGCCGCGGCGCCGCCTCCGGCCGCTGCCCCTCCAGCACCGGCGGCACCTGCACCGGCTGCTCCCGCTCCGGCGCCCGCACCGGCTGCTGCGGCGTCTGCCCCGGCAGCGCCTTCGGCTCCGGCCTGGCCAGGCACGCGGGCGCCTGCCTCGTTGCGGGCGGCCTGCGCCTGGGCGTCGCTGCCCTGACCGCCGTCCTCGCCGGAACCGCCGTCGCCGCCGCTCTGGCCGCCCGCCCTCCTTTCGCGCTCGACGTAGTTCATGTGGTCGACCGCGCTCGGTGGGCCGTCACCGCCGCCGCTGCTGTCGCTTCCGGCCTTCCCTCCGAAGTAGCTAGCGGCCGCCGACAGGGCGCCGCTGGCTCCGCCCGCGCCCATCCCGCCACCGACCGCTGCCCCGAAGGGAGCGAAGATCTTGGTGAGCGGGCCGGGGGCCAACACCCCAAGGACCAGGGTCGCGCACCCGCGCAGCCACTCCACCAGGGTCTGGGAGTGCCCGAACTCCGCGAATCCTGTGCAGATGATCACGGCGAGTATCGGCTTGTACGCCACGATGACCAGGCCGGAGGTGATCAGGGTCGGCGCCCATTTGCGGGTGGCCTCGCCGCCGGTGCGCCCGCCGGCGGCCACCGGGATCAGCAGGCAGATGATCGGGATGGCGCTCTGCCGCAGGAAGATCATGACCATCTGGATGAAGCCGATCAGCAGCAGCACCGCGACCACGCACAACATCGTGATGGGGTTGGCGACCGCGTTCGGCAGCAGCACCGCGACGATGCGTTCGTAGGCCTTCCCGTCGTCCGCGAAGGTCGCGTTGACCAGGCCCGCGCTCAGTGCGTCACCGAGGACCAGCAGGAGGGCGAACAGGCTCACCCCGAGGGCGGAGAGGAAGATGTTCTCCACCCATCCGACCATCGCCCGCCCGGCATGCTTGGACTGCCCGGTGACGGCCATTTTGCCAAGGTTCCAGATCACCCCGGCCGCGGCGATCACCAACCCGAGCCAGACCAGCATGCCCGCGAGGGTGGCTTTGCCTCCCCATAGCCCGGTGCCCGCCAGGTCCACGGATGGACCGAGCAGGGCGAAACTCAGCACCTTCTTGATGGCCCACTTCGTGACGTCCTGAGCGGCCCTGATGATGTCGCCGAGAACGGACTCCCAGACGTTCTTCCAGGCCTCCTTGACCGCCTTCTCGCCCACGTCACCGACCGCGTCGCACCCCTCCCAACCGGTGAGGCCGCCGATGCCGGTGGCCTTGCCGCCACCCTTCAGGATCGTCCCGAGGATCGGGCCGGTGCCGACCCGGCAGGCGCCCTCGATCGTGTCGCCTATGATCCCGTCGGCCGCCGCGGGCTGCGGCGCGGACACCGACACCCCGAAGACCGCGACCAGGGCGAGCAGCAGCGCGGCCAGTCGCCGCCTCACGACGCCTGCCTAATGGCCGTCCAGCCCGCCTGGTTGAACTCCGGGTCACCCGGGGCCGCCATAGCGGGCTGCACCTGGCCCTGGACCTCCTGCTGGGCGCGGGCGGTGGCGTCGCCGGTCAGCTTCCAGTCGCCGCCCTCCCACTGCGCGCCGGCCAGAGTGCGGGTGTAGCTGCCCTTCTCCTTCTCCATCTCGCCGTTCTTCTGCACTACACGGGACAGCAGCCAGGCGCTGACCTCGGTGTCCGACTTCTTGATGACCTTGTAGCCGACCACCGTGCTGCGCACGTATGCGCCCGACGGCAGCGGCTGGCCCGGGCTGACGCCCATCTGCTTGGCCAGGGCCTTGTCGCTCTGGATGGCGGCCAGCTCGATCTGCTCGGCGTTCTCCGAGGACTGGTCGGCCGCGCCGATGTACGAGCGGTAGATACGGAGCTGCTCGTCGACGTTGGTCTTCTCGCTGTCGATGACAGTGGTGTTGGCGGCCACCATCATCGCCACCGCGCCCTCGGTGGACTGAGGGAAGCCCACCTGACTGCCCCGGTCGTCGGTGCGCTTCCCCCGCGGAAGCGCAGCCCACGAGTCCGGCTCCGTCCAGTCGTCCGGCGGCGCGTACGTCGCCGACGGCCCCGGTGAAGCAGGGGCGGATGCGCTCGCGCTCGATCCGCCCTTGCTCGGGGTGTCCGTGTCCTCGTCGCCGCCGTTGAGCACCGCGTAGCCGGTGAAGGCGAGGAGGGCGGCGAGGGCGACGCCCGCCGCCCACGTGCCCTTGCTGTTCCATGTCCCCCTGGTGCGTCCCATGTCCTCCGCCTCAGCCTGCGATGCCGTTGAGGATGGCGATGAGCGAACTGGACAGGATCACTGCCGCGAGCCCGCCTCCCATCCACTTGAAGGGCTCGGAGCCGCCGCCGTTCCGGCTCTTGTCCGACACGGCGAGCTTGTAGACGCCGAAGCCCACCCCGCCGACCCCGGCCAGGATGAGCAGCCACAGGCCGTATCCGAAGATCTCGGCCACCGGCCCGTTCATGCCCGGGATCGGGGTCGGCTTCGCGCCCGGGATGAGTGCCGCGAGGATCATGGTCATTTCCCTTCGATCGTGCGCCGCAGCTTCTCGGCCGCGGTCTGGACGTCCTTGTACTCCAGGGCCTCGTCGGGCCCTTTAACTGCTCGCAGGACCGGCAGGTACGGCAGGCGCGCGACTCCGGCCAGACGCCCCTCCAGGGCCCGGACCGTGAAGCGGGCGTCCTGCACCGGACGCGTCGGAGCGTCGGCCACCCACACCAGCCACGGCTTGGGCAGCGGACCCCAGCGCAGCAGGGTCTCCTCCAGGCGCGTCACGCCGTACACCGTCGTGTCGGTCACCAGCACCGGGACCGTTCCGTAGGGCAGGACCTGCCCCGGCCCCAGCACGCGTGCGCGGGCGCCGCCGGCGTCGTTGTCGAGCATGGCGGCGACCGTCGCCACTGCAATGCCGGTGCCGTCAATGGGCATCAGCGCGTACCGGAGCACAACCGGCGTGCCGGTGTCCGGGGTTGTAATCGCCGGTTGGGTGGTCAAGCCGCAACTCCCCCCTGTGTGCCTGTGTTTAAGTCACGATATTGGGTTCTTGGGACCACTGAGGCTAGCGTGAACCTCCGACAAACACGGGTGGGGTTTTCGCGTAGCCGGAGGTCAGGTCAGAGATGTCGCTCTACGGCAATGCGCGGCGGCGCAGGCTTTGCCCGCAAAGGTGTGGTTGTAGCAAGAACGGGCCGGTGCCGTCGCAAGTCGCCCCGATACCTGTACTCATCAGCCACACCCCCGAGTCGCCAACGGCCCCACGCAGACGCCTCGATTTCGCTGGGCGAAATGAAGAAGGCGGCATTTCGCTGTGCGAAGTCCCCTCGCGCGAGTCCGTCACCGACCCTACGCGAACCGTGATCGCGGGCACGGTCCGGCCCACCCCAATTGGAGGCGCGCATGCCACGCAGCGCGTGATCTAGTACGGCGACACGACCGGCACAACGACGAAGAGAGAACAAGCACGGGGGGATAGCGCGTGAAGGTGCTCGTTGGAGCTGCCGCCGCGGTGATAGGGCTCGTCCTGGTGGTCACCCTCGGGATCGTCGGCGTGGTGATCGCCGATGACGACGCGTCGGCCACCGAAACGACCGACGGGGGCGGCGGCCTGCAAGGCGTTCCCGCGGAGTTCCGGAAGTGGATTCTCAAGGCGGACGAGGCCTGCAAGGAGCCCGCGATGGTTCCGGCTCTGCTGGCCGCGCAGCTCTACCAGGAGTCGAAGTTCAAGACCTCCAGGGAGGAGGCCACCAGCCACGCCGGCGCGCAGGGCCCGGCGCAGTTCATGCCCGGCACGTGGGCGACGTGGGGACGGGACGCCGACGGCAACGGGGACAACTCCCCCTGGGACATCGGCGACGCCGTCATGGCGCAGGGCCGCATGATGTGCTCCCTGCTGAAGCAGGCGAAAAACTCCGGCTACCCCGGCGACGTCCGGGCGCTCGCGCTGGCCGGGTACAACGCGGGCTGGGGCCGCGTCGAGCAGTACCGGGGTGTCCCGCCGAAGTCGTTCGCGGGCGGCGAGACCTACAACTACGTCCAGATCATCCTGTCGACCATGTCCCGCTTCGAAGGCCCCGGCCTGCTGACGGTCTCCGGGTCCGGCGCGGGCGCGGATGCTCTGCGCAAGGCGGCCACCCGGATGGGCACCCCGTACGCCTACGGAGGCGGCGGTCCCTCCGGCCCGTCCACGGGGTTCTGCGACGGCAACAACGGCTACCTGAACGGCAAGTGCGCCGCGTCCAGCACGGTCGGCTTCGACTGCTCCAGCCTCGTGCAGTACGCCTACTGGCCCAAGCTGAAACTGCCCCGGACGGCCGATGCGCAGTACGGCGCGACCAGCGACCGGCCCGTCTCCCGCACCGACCTCAAGCCGGGCGACTTGCTGTTCTGGGCGCACGGCGGCAGCGGGTTCATCTACCACGTCGCCATCTACGCGGGCGACGGCAACGTCCTGCACGCACCGCGCACCGGACGCCACGTGGAAGTCGCCCCGCTCACCTCGGCGATGCCGCAGGGCGACTACGTCGGCGCCACCCGCCCCTGATCCGAAACGACGTGTGCCGCAGACCGGCGTCCGGTCTGCGGCACACGTGTATCCGGCCGGCGCCTACCGGATCTTGCCACTCTTCGGCGCGGGCCCTGCCTCGCGGTGCGCGGCCACTCCGGGCGTGGTCGGTGCCGCCCCCTTCGCAGCCTTAGTAGGGCCCACGCTCGGCGACGTCGACCGGGCCGCCGCGGTGCTCACCTTCGGCCCCGGCCCCGCCGGCGTACCGAGGGGCCTGCGCAGCGCGTCGTTGGCCGCCTGAACCAAACGGCGGCCCACCTGCGACTGCGGCCCCTGCTGCCATGAGGTGTCCTCCGACAGCCGGGCCAGGTGCTCCGCGACCGACTGCCCCCTGCTCTCCATGTCCGCCATCCGCGCAGCGACCAGCGGCCACTGACGGGCCGACACCAGCAGGTCCGCCTCCCGCTCCGCACCGGGCATCGCCTCACGCACCATGCGTGCGAACCGCTGGTTCTCCGACGGCGCGATGGACAGTTGCCGAAGGGCCCGCTCCCGGTCCCCCAGGTCGAGATCCTTGGGGATGTCCAGCCCGACCGTCAGCGGCCCGTACGACAGCGTCGCGTCCCGGCTCGTCGTCGGCACCTCCGCCGCCGACAGCACCTTGGCGACGGCCTGGTCGACGCCGACACCCTCCTCGTGCGCGGACGCAAGGATCGCCCGCACGTCGACGCCGCGCTCGTTCAGCGTGGCCATCGTCCTGGCCATCTCCGGCCACGCCGGGGAGGACAGGATCGCCTCGCGCACCGGTCCCGCCGGCAGCGTCTCGCGCAGCGCCTTCGCCCACTCCTCGGTGCCCTCACGCGCCACCTTCTCGGCGTTCGCCACGACCTGGTCCCGCACCGTCACGGTGATCTCGCCGACGCGCGGCAGCATCGTCTCCAGGTCCACCCCGGCCCGCTTCAGCGCCATGAGCTGCTGGGCGAGCTGGGGCCAGTCCGCGCCGTCCAGCAGTGCCGCGGCGATGTCGTCCGGGAGGAACTTCTTGACCTCCTCCGAGGCCTCCGCCGTCGCCTTCTCGGTGTCCGGGAGTTCGTCCTCCTTCCCGGCCTTCTTCTGCTGCTGACGGCGTACCGCGTCCGCAATGGCCATGACCAGACGGAACGCCATCACGGAGGTCTGCACCGCCTCGGCGGCGGCCTCCGTGAAGGCCTCCCCGGGACGCTCCTCCGGAGTCGGCATCGTCATGTTCGCTCCCCTCGTTACCGGGCCCGTCGCGGGCCCTTGCGCTGCTCGTCACCCGGCGGCCGACGTGTCGGTCCGGGCGCCCCCGTCTTGCGCGGTCCACTGCTGCGGCCAGTGCCGCCGGTGGACGTCGGCGACGGGTTCTTGCCGGTGGCCGCCGCCGTCGCACCGCGCTGGCGACTCCACCCGTCCAGCCGCCATGTAAGCACTTCGGCGACCGAGTCCGCTGAAGTCAACTCCCGACGGGCGGCGACCGCGGCGAGGACCTCGGCCGGATCGTCCCCGGCCTTCTCGACCGCTGCCAGTCGCGTGCGCAGCGCGGGCCACGCCGGGTCCACGAGCACCGCACGCGCGTGCTCCGGGACCGCCTCCTGGACCACCCCCGCCATCGGCCGCTCCCCCGCTACCGTCGGCGCCCGGCGGGCTCCCGAGGGGCGGGTCGCGGTGCGCTTCGGGCGCGGCCGGTACTCGCGCGCCGCGCTGGCGCCGGCGGTCACCTCGACCGCCTCGCGCAGCAGTCGACCGGCCCGCCCGGAGGCCTCCGCCTGGGCCCGGTGCTCTTGCGCCTGGTGCCAGCGACGGGAGGCCTCGATCGCGGTCACCAGAGCGAGCAGAAAGCCGAGCGCGGCGACCGTGTCACTGCGACCGGCGGCCGCCGTCGACTGGGACAGCAACTGCGCCGATTCCCGGTACAGGCTGCGTGCCTGTCCCTCCAGCGCACGGTCGCCCGGGACGCGCGAGGCGCGCTCGAACTCGTGCGCTGCCTCCCGCATCCGGTCGCGCACCATGCGCGGGGAGATGACCGCAGCGATGACGATGAGGTCGCCGAGTGCGGCGACGTCCCCGGCTCCCTGGCTCAGCCCGCCCGCGCCGAGCTGGTCCGCGGCCGCGCGCACGCGCCGCTCTGCCTCGCGCCACATCTCCGCCGGCGCGACGACCGGGACGGAGACCGGGTTCTGCCACCGTTCACGCACGCGCGGCAGCGACAGGTCGGGCGCCAGCTTGGCACCCGGAAACCAGACTGCCGACTGCTCTGCATTGCGGTCTCCGGGGAGAGCGACGGAGTAGCCCGTGATGTTTCCATCGGGGGCAACCCGCTTCTTCACTCGGACACCGGCTTCCGTCACCCGGGTGAAGAAGTCGGCATCGCTCACTGCGGCCGCAGCCGCTCTGCGCACGGCCCTTTGAAGCGTGACCCGAGCGGGCTCACCGAGGCCCCGACGGGCCGCCTTCTCGCTCTCTCCGGTCTTCGGCCACTTCCGTGCGGTCTTGTCGCGGTGCGTCAACTGACGCAGCCCGAACTCCACCTCGAACCGGCGCGCGGCAGCGTGCATCTTTGCGATGTCCTGGCGCAGCCACAGGTTCCGCCCGTCCTGACGGGCGGCTGTGGCCACGATGTGAATGTGGTCGTCCGCGTGCCTGATCGCCACCCATCGGCAACCCTCGTCATCACCGTGCGGAGAGATGCCAGTCACGTGCATCATCTCGCGTGCAACCCGCGCCCACTCCGCATCCGACAGCAACCGGTCTTCGGGCGCGTTGCGCACCGCCACGTGGTAGACGTGCTTCGCCGGGCGGTTCCCCTGAAGCATGAGAACGGGGGCGTCCAGCATGAGCGCCAGATCGGCGATGGTCATCTCTGCCGATCGTGCTGGGTCCTCGACGTACGGGTCGTCCCAGGATGCGACCATCCGAGGGTCCACGTGCTCGTCTCGTTTGCCCGGACCGTAGAGGTAGTCGAGCAGTCCCCAGGTGTCCGTCCCGTCACGTGCCCGCTTGGGCATCATGGGCGTCGCCTGCGCTCACGCATCAACTGGAGCGTCGCTTCATCAATGCGCTGCATGGCTTGCTGCACGGCTCCCAGAACGGCAGCGAGCTGCGGGTCGGTCACCTCGCCGTCGGCATTCAGCACGCGGGCGATCTGGTTCACGTTGTTCCCCACCCGCGACACGTGAGTACGGGCCTTCACAAGGTCCGCCAGGACGTCCTTCATGTCGTTCGAAACGGGAACGACCTTCTCCTCAGCGACGGCAAGGGCTGAACTCGCGATCCATGAGGCGAGTGCCTGGTTGTCGCGTGCGGCGGCCTCGTTCACGATGGCCAGCTCGGTGTCGTTGTACGACACGAGGAAACGGTTGGTGCGAGGGCCTTCGGCCTCACGGTTGCGGCGACGCTTCGGCGCGCGCCGCCGGCCGTCCGCTGCGGGTGGCTCTGCCACGGCGGCCTCCTCCCTTCCCACCCCGGTCCGTGCTCGGACCAAAGATCAACGGCACCCACAGTAGTGGGGAGAAAGCCGGAGATCACGCTTACTGATATCAGTAAGCTCCAACTTGCTTCCGGTGGCTACGGCCACCGGAAGGCCTGCGGATGGTGCATGGTTGCCCGTCAAAAACCATCCCGGCCTGCGGTGATGGGGCTACCTCCGGCCGTCCTTTGGGGCCGTACCAGTACGATCACGGCATGGCGAGTGCACACGACATCATGCAGCGGATGAAACAAGTTCAGGCGGCCCGCGAGAAGGCCTTCGAGCCGCTGGCGGAGATCCTGGGGCAGCGCGAGGAACTTCAGCGTCAGTTGGCGGAGCTGGACGCGCCGTACGCCGAGGCCTTCGTCGCCGCAGAGTCGGCGGGCTGGACGGCGGAGGAGCTGAAGGCGATCGGCGCCGAGGAACCGGCGAAGCGTCCGAAGGGGCGCCCGCGTTCCCGGCGGTCGACGGCGAAGAAGGCGGCACCGGAGGCCTCCGCGGCGGAGTCCTCGGCGCCTTCGTCGGCGGCCTCGATTCCCGGGCAGGATGGCGCCAGGGAGGCCGCCCCGGCGGCCGCCGGGAACCTCTCCGGCTGACGACGACGAACGAAGAGAGAAGGGCCCCGCTACGCGGGGCCCTTCGTGTTGTGCAGCATCCCTCCCCGGCCTCTCCAGTGTCCGGCCGGACTCCTCCGCATCAAGGTCGTACGTCCGCTCCTCGCCGCGTCGCTCGTCCCTCCCGACGCGCCTGCGGTGCGGGCGCTCCACCTTGACACTCCGTCCCCCGGCCTCGGTAAGGCCTTGACGGGGAGGGAGGAAAAAGGGTCGGCGCCCCGGGGTCCGACGGGCTGCTGGGGCCGTCGGGCGAGTGCGGCCAGGAAAGCGGAGCGATCCAGAATTCTGGAACACGCGACGGTGCCCCGGAACCCTCACGGGTGGGTATCCGGGGCACCGTCTCCGGCCGCTGCCCGCGACGGGGGTGGCGCGGGCAGCGGGGTTCGGGTCGGGCGGGTTACGGCCCGCTGGCACTGCTGGCGGTCACAGGTCGCCCGCCGCGATCATCTCGGCTCGGGTCCGGCGCACGGTGAGCTTGCGCGGCTCCTCCGCCGGCCACTCCGGTCCGCCACCGTGCGGTGCTCGGAGCCAGACGACTCCGCCGCGAATGTCGGTCACGACGGCCCGCCTCTGGCCGTCCATCACCTCGTCGCCGACGGTCGGTTTGGTCTCGGTCTCGGTCATCGGGTCACCTTCATCTCTGCCCAGACGCGCTTGCCCCACGGACGCCGTCCGCTGCCCATCAGGTCGTACCCCCACCGGTCCGCCATCTCCTCGACCAGGGCCAGCCCGCGGCCGCCGAGGTCGTCGGGTCCGGCTTCGCGCGGCTCCGGCAGGCGTCGGGGGTCCCGGTCGACCACGGCCACGTAGACCCGGTCCTCCTCGGGACGGTCGATGATGACGCGGACGCTCTCCCCGCGAGCGTGCCGGACGGCGTTCGTGAACAGTTCCGTCATCAGCAGTGCCGCGCCTTCGCCCGCCTCACCCATGTTCCAGGCGCACATGGCCACGCGGGCTAAGCGTCGCGCCTTCAGCGTCGTCTCGGGAGTGCGCGTCATCGTCTCGCTGTAGCCGGGATACCCCGCCGCGCGGGGTGTGGTGGTCGTGTCGGTCATCGCCGGACCTCGGGGGTAGCGGATGGGTCGAGACACGACCGTAAAAGCCGAAGGAGGTAGCGACAGGTACAGTCGCTACCCCCTTGCGGAGGGGTACAGGTTGTACCCCTAGGCGGCCACGCCGAGTTGACGCGCGAGTCCGCGGGCGTCGTCCCGGATGATCGCGCTGCCGTTCTCTGCCAGCTCCGCGGCCGTGCCGCGCGCGAAGAGGTTATAGGCAGTGGTCTCGGGGCTCGCCTCGTAGGCCTTCTTCAGCAGGTGCACGACCGCCACCGATTCCCCCGCGAGGCTGTACGCGCGGGCCGTCTCGATGATGTGGAAGCTGCGGCGGGTGGCGCTCTGCATCGAGCCGAGGTCGATGTGCGTGGCCGCGTCGACCGCCGCGCCGGACCGCACCAGGTCGTTGTGCATCGTGATCGCGTACGCGTCGACCATGCCCCGGCCGAACATCAGCCAGGGGTGTACGTACGCGTCGCCGAGCCGTTTGGCGGCGGCGTCGGCGCGGTCCCAGTGCCGTTCGGCGTTGCCCTTCTGGCCGACCTTGGCGTACGACAGGGCGGCGGCCAGGTGCAGCAGTCCGCCGAGTGCGATGTCCTCCGGACCGCGTTCCGGGTCGAGCAGCCGGATCGACTTCATGGCGAGGTCGACGCGTGCCTCGTGACGCTCTCCGGCGTCGCGGAAGACGTGGTTGAGGTACCACGCGGATGCCGCCATGGCGCGCGGGCTGTCGGCGTCCTGAGCCATCGTCATGGACCGGTCGCCGGTGAGCATCACAAGCTCGGGCGCGGGCTGGAAACTCAGGTAGAGCTGGGCGAGGTGGTAGCCCTGCGCGAGCAGCACCTGGGACCGGCGCCGGTCGGCGCCCTGGTGGGTGCGGGCCGCGTGCTGGAGGTCGGCGAGCAGGGCGGGCAGCACGTTGGCGATGCGGCTGCGGTGGTCGCCGAATCCGTGCCATGCCTGCCACGCGCTCTGTACGCGGATGGCGAGCGCTGCCGCCGGCGTGGGTTCCTCGTCCCGGGTGAGCAGATCGTAGGTCGTCAGGGACTCCTTCACTCGCAGCAGTGAAGGGTGTGCGGCCTTGGTGTAGGTGGCGGCCGCGATGCGTTCGTCGCCGGTGAGGGCGGCGAGGTCGTCCACGCCGAGGGACTCTGCGAGGCGCAGGAGTAGCGGCAGGCGTGGCATGCCGAGTCGGTCGTTCTCGATTGCCTTGACCCATTCCGTGCTGCGGCCGACCAGACCGGCGAGCACCGGTCGCGTCTGGCCCTTCCGTTCGCGTTCTCGTCGGACCCGCTGGCCGAACGTGAGGGGCGGGCCATTTTCAGCGTCGTGCGTCATGATGGACTCCGTTCTGACGTCGCACTCAGGACGGTACCGGTGCGCGAGCATCCGGGGACACCGGTCTCCGGGTCGAGTACCCGATGGGGACCGCGAAGCCCCGGCGGGCCGCTGATTTCCAGCGGCCCGTCGGGGCTTCGGTGTTGTCGGGGGCGCTCCTACGCCGCTGCTGCGGGTTCCTCGCCGAAGAGGTCCAACTGCTCGGGGTCGGCGGCCGTCGTGCCGGTGTCGATGCCGTACAGCTCGTGCACGTAGGTGCGGACCTTGGTCTCCCAGTCGGCGTCTCCGAGGATGCGGCCGAAGATCGCGGCGGACACCATCGGGCAGACCGCGTCCGCTGCCTGCTGGGCCTTGTTGCGTACGCCGCGGCCGCGCCCGATGTGGGTCCACGGGAAGTCCGCGGGGAAGCCGACCAGACGGCCGATGTCGGACTGGCTGATGGTCTCGCCGGTCTCGGAGTCGGCCCACCCGTACGCGGTGGCGGTGACGCAGGTCGACGGCAGATCGGCGCTGCGCGAGCCGCCGCCCTTGGCCCGGCCGGTGGCGGGGTCGACGGGCCGGTGGCCGCGCGTCAGGTAGGTCCGGCCGGTGGGCCATCCGACGACCTGGGCGAAGGTCGGGGCCGGGATCGGGGTGGTCGGGACGACGTCCACGAACGGCTTCTCGGCGCCGCGATGGGCGGCCATGAACCGGCGCCTGCGGTGGGAGGCGCCGTAGACGACGGCGTCCAGCGTCCAGGCCTCGGTGGTGTGCCATCCGGCCTGGGTGAGTTCGCCGAACAGCGCGTCCTCGATCTGGCGGGGCAGTGCGCTGGACTGCTCGACCATGACGCACTCCAGGATGCTGCCGGGCCGGGCGAGCATCCCGAGCGGCCAGATGATGACCTCGGCCATGAGTCCGGCGCGCGGGTCCTCCAGCTCGGCGAGCGGGGCGCGGACCTCGTCCCAGGTGTCGCCAGAGCGGGGCGCGTAGCCGGTCTCCGAGTGCTCCCAGGGGAGGAACCCGGCGGCCGCGCCCGCCTCCCAGATGACGCGGCAGATGATGTCGATGGCGCCCGCGTAGCGGCCCTTGCCGAGCCCGCTCGGGGTGAACGCCTGGCACGGCGGGGTGAGGGCGATGATGCTGACGAACTGGAGCGCGGGGTTCTCCGGGTCCAGCGCGGTGACGTCCGCGTGGATGACGCGCAGTCCGGCGGCGACGGCGGTGGCCACGGCGCCGCCGTCCAGGTCGATTCCGATGATGTCGACGTTGGCGCCGAGGATGTCGCGCAGCCCGAGGGAGAGGCCTCCGGGACCGTGGAAGAGGACGACCACGCGCTTGCGGAGGATGCGGCCGAAGGTGTCGCGCTCGGGCGCGAACAGCCACTCGATCGGGAACGGCGCCGCGTACCACTCCAGCAGTGCGCGGGTCTCGTCGTCCAGGGCGGCGAGCCGGTCGGCGGTGACCGGTCCCCGGTCCTCGAACCGCCCCAGTGCGATGGCGGCGCGCTCGCCGCGGGCCTCGCGGGCGAGTTCCTCGACGCGCTCCTCGTATCCCTCGGTCACGGCGTACGCGCACTCGGCGATGCGCTCGACCGCGTTGAACGCCCACTCCTCGGTCTCCTGGTCGGGGTTCAGGGTGGCGTACTCGGTGAGCAGGGCGGCGGCCGTCTGGCACTCGATCAGTGCGGGGTGTCCGGCTGCTGCGGCGATGGCGGCGGCGTCGTCGGCTTCCTGCTCGGCCGCGTCGGCGGCGAAGTCGGGGGTGATGGCCGCGGGGCGCAGGAGGTCGAGCATCCCGCCGGCGGAGGCATGGGTGGTTCCCATGTGCCACGTCCTTGGTGTCGTTGAGGGTTCTCGGTGTGGCCCGGGGGCCGGTGCCGGTCGGGATTCCCGCCCCTTCCGACGTAACTAATACTCTCAAGTTTTGGGGTGCGAGTCAACCCCCAACGCCCCACAAAAGCGCAGGTCAGAGGCGTTTTTGAGGGCGTTTCAGGCGCCCCGCCCCTCCTCCGGCGGACGCCATACGCCGGGCCGGTCGGGGGGCTCCCTCCTCGGTCGGGCAGGCGCAGCCGACCACGGGCCGTGTCGGGGTGCCAGGCTCGCGCTCGCGCGACCGCCGAAGGCGGCTTGGCCTGGCGGTCCGGCGCGGGCTGTGGTCCCCTCCGGGGGCCCGTCCGGGGAGGGAGTCCCCCGACCCCACCACCGATCACCCACCACGGGCCCGCAGCTCACCGCGCTCCCCCCGCCCCCTCCGAGTAAGGGCCGGGGGTGTGGGGGCGGAGCCCCCGCTGCCTGGACCGGCGGGCGCCGACCGGCCGCACCCCGAACTCACCTCTTAAGAGGTGGGGTTGGGCTCCGGCCGGACCGGCGGCGGGTACGGCAACGGCCAGTGCACCCCCATGGTCGGGTGCACTGGCCGTTGCCGGGCTCGGCGGCCTACTGCTGGGCCTGCTTGCGGGCCTGGGTGATGAGGCGCTTCCAGGTGTCGACGGACTGGCCGTGCCGTTCGGCGAGGGCGGCGGCCACCTCGCCGGCCTTCCGGCCGGGGGCTGCGGCGAGCGCTTCGGCGGCCAGGCGGACGCGCGGGTCGGGCGCCTTCGCCGCGCGCTTCTTGGGGTCGGGCCCGGAGGGGCGCCCGCCCTTGGTGCCGAACCCGCTGACCGGGTTGTCGACCCACGCCCAGAGCTGGGCGCGGGTGCGGTACTCGCGGGTGCGGGTGGTCAGTTGCTCGGTGCGCACCGGCTTGGGCCACTCCGGTGGCGGGTTCTTCGTGTACTGGGTGATCCGGGCCGGGTCGACGCCGAGGACGCGCGCCTGCCCCGCCGGCGGGAGCGGCTCGTCCGGGTCGCCGCTGCGGTCGACGCCGGACAGGTCGCGGGGCCGCTTGCAGTGCTCGGCGAACCAGTCGTCCCAGACCTGGACGTCCCAGTGCATGACGCCGCCGATGTCGCGGGGCTCGGGGTGGCCGTTGGTCCTGCGGTCGCGCCACAGCTTCGACAGCGTGTCCCGGCTGTAGCCGCTGTGCTCGATCAGGTCCTCTCGGCTCGCCCATGTGCGGCCCTCGATCGTCTTCACGGGTGTGCTCCTGGTGGTGTCGGTCGTAGATACGATGGTGACGGTTCGGTTTTGGGTCTGTTGAGGGCCCTCGGTGGCCGGACCGCACGGCCCGGCGGGATTCCCACGCTTTTGCGCCCCGCCGGGCCGCTCGACGTCCGGCTCCAGGTGGTCCTGGACGCCGTCAGAACAGGGTGTACTGCGCCTCGTCCACGGACTGGGGGACACGGCGGCCCTGGCGCGGGGCGGCGGCCCGGTCCGGTCGCGCGGCGCCGTCCTCCTGTGCCGGTGCCGCCTCGGGCTTCGCCGCGGCCGCCTGCTTCGCCCGCCGTCGGCGCTGCGCGGGCCCGTCGGGGGCCGGGCCGTCCTTGGCGCACGGGCACCGGCACCACCACACGCACGGTGCGTCGTCGGTCCGCAGGATGACCTTGGCGACGCCCTGCCCGCGAGCGCCGTACACCCAGTCGGTGTTGTCGTCCACGTGCGGTCCGCCCTCCTGGCGGTGGACGCACAGGTCGCAGCGCTTCGCCAGGCAGTTCCAACAGGTTCCGCGCTCGCACATCGACCAGCGCCAGAAGCCGAACGGGTACTTGCGGTCGATCTCCGTCATGAACGCGGGCCACACCCGCTCGCGGACCCGCGCCCCCTCCTCCTCGCTCATCGGCGAAGGGTTGGGAACCGGGTCGATGATGCCCATGATCATGCCGCCCTGGAAGTTCAGGAGGGCGGTACGCCGTACGGTCTCGTGCTCCTCCGGCGTGAGCGTGCGCTGCGGTCGGCGGATGACGGGGAAGTGGGCCCTGGACGTCTCGTTCATGCTGCGGTCCTTCGGTTGAGGTGTTCGGTGCGGGTCGCGCCGGGCCCGGCGGGGGAGCGGGATTCCCGCCCCGCTCCCCCGCCGGCCGCGCTGGTCAGCTCCGGGCGCGCTCGATGATCTGCCGCAGGCTGATGGACTTCTTGAACTGGTGGCCCATCTCGGCCTCGGCCTCGGCGTACTCCTCGAACAGCTCGGGGTTGAGCTGCGCACTGCGTACGAGGTCGTCGGTGTGTGCGAGAGGGCAGGCCCGGCAGCTCAGGCGCCGCATGCCCTGGTCGTAGGCCTCGTGGTGCTCGATGCCGTTCTCCCGGTGGACCTCCCAGACCTGCTCGGTGCTGAGCTGGTGGACCGGGAGCCACGTCGTCACGACGCGCAGGGTGCCCTTGCCGCTCATGCGGTTGCGCTCCAGGACCGGCTTCTTGGCGCGGGCCCTCGACTCCTCGGCGCGCATGCCCATCGCGTACCCGGCGCGGACCGGACGCCCGAGCCGCAGCTCGGCGCCGACCTCGTCCACGTAGTCACGGCCGACCGCGGTCTTTGTGTCGCTCGTGCAGTAGCGCGCGAAGTGGCCCGGCCAGTTGCCGTGGGAGCGAATCCGCTGCCACAGCGAGCCCCACAGCTTGCTGCGGCGCACGGCGAAGGGGACGCCGTACTGCTTAGCGTGCGCGCGGGCTACTTCGAGCGCGCCGGGCCACTCGACCAGGTGACCGCGCTCGGTGGTGCCGAGGTCGCAGTGCAGGATGCGGACCTTGTGGAGCTGGCCCGCCTGGTCGGCGCGGGTGCAGACCTCGTGCACCGTGGCCCCGCTGTCCTTGCCGCCGCTGTCGCCGATGACCACGACATCGTGGGCGTCGAAGTCGAACTCGGCGGACTGGGCGGGTGCGGCCGGCGCGGCCGGTGCGGCGAACAGTTCCATCTGGGCGGCGGCGCACCCGGCGGCGCAGGGCGGGGTGAAGGGCTTCTTCGTCACAGTCGTCTCCTGGTTGAGGTGTTCGGTGTGGTCGGTTCGAGCCGGGCCCCGGCGGGGGAGCGGGATTCCCGCCCCACTCCCCCGCCGGACTGGCCCCGGTCACTCGGTCCGGGACGGCGGCGCCGCCCACCGGTGCGGGCGGCGCCGGGCCGGTCAGGGGCGGCGGTCGAGGACGAAGTCGACGGGGACGGCGACGCTGAAGCGGGGACCGAGGATGCGCCGGGCGTTCTCGGCGGCGTCCAGGCGGCCGTCGCGCTTGCGGAACTGCACGACGATCGGCGGGTGAGCGGGCACGTGGCCCACGGACGTCTCCATACCGGCGGTGATGACGGCGGTGCCGGTCCACCCGGTGCCGGAGTCGCTACCGCAGTAGACGCGGATCACGGGCGTGCCGGTCGCGGCGGCGGACAGTTCCTCCGGCTCGCCCTCAACGGCGTTGTAGGCCAGGACGGCGGCGCGGATCTCCTCGGCGGTGGCGGGCATGTCCGTGCCGTGCATCCGATGGGCGTGCGGGGCGACGGCCAGGATCGCCGTGCGGGCCTGTCCGAGACAGGTGCGCGCCGCGTCGTGGGCGGCGTTGCGGGCGGTGAGGTTGTGGGCCTTGCGAAGGGCCTCCCATGCGCCTTCGACGGCGGCGTGCGCCTCGGTGATGGCCGGGCGGTGCTCGGCGGGGGCGACCTTGCCCAGGGTGATCAGGTGCCGGGCGAGGTCACCGAGGCCGCGAGGCGTCAGGCCGAACCCGCACGCCTCGTACGCGGCAAGGGCGGTGAAGAGGGGCGCGGCGTCGCGGCCGGCCACCGGGGTGGGCGTCGGGGCGAGGTCTTCGGGGGTGGCGGGGCGCAGCTCCACGGTGCCGCGTTCGCGGTCCTTGTAGACAATGCGGGCCCAGGACCGGGCGTGGGACATCTCGCGGACGTGGCGCGCGCCGCCCATCATCGCGTGGTTCATCTCGTCAAGGGCGTCACGGGTCGGGATGATCTGGGGGGTGCCGCCGTCGACGATGCGGACGTGCTTGCGGTCGTCGGCCGGGGGCGTGGCGACGGGGGCCGACTCGGGGCGCGGCGTGCTCCACAGATGGACGGAGACGGGCTTGCAGCCGTACAGGCGGGCGGGGGTGGGCCGGTTGGACAGGCGGACGGAGATGGCGTTCGTCAGGGCCTTGTCCCAGCCGCGGGGGTCGCGGTCGCCGCCTTCGGTGATCTCGTCGCGCAGCGCGTGAACCTCGTCGGTGCTCATGTGGTGGAGCTGTTCGCGGATGGCCCAGTACCGCTCGTCCTCGGTGAAAATAACCCGCACGCGTTCCAGCTCGGCGCGCTTGCGGATGATGCGCCGCACCATCTCCTTGTTGGCCTGCCCCTGCTCCGTACCGGCGTCGCGGCTCATGACGGCGTCCACCAGGTCGTGAGTGACGACGCGACCGTTGTGGAGGTGGGCGGCGATGAACACCTGGAGCGCCATGGCGTTGGCGCGTTCAATGGCAGTGATCACGGTGGGAAGTTCCTTCGGGTTGAGGTCTTCGGTGTGGCCCGGGGGCCGGTGCCGGTCGGGATTCCCGCCCCTTCCGACGTAACTAATACTCTCAAGTTTTGGGGTGTGAGTCAAGCTACTCCCGCAGATCAGGCCCCCTCCCGGCCCGCCTTTTCGGGGCGGGCCGGGAGGGCGGCGGGTCCGGTCAGCCCTGCGGCAGGCTGAGCCAGTCGGCGATCAGCTCGACGGGGGCGCGGGTCAGTTCGGTGACGGGCTCGGCGCTCTCGTCCGGCTCCTCCACCCCGGCGTCCCAGTGCACGCGGCCGCGGTGAGTCGTGTGCCAGCCGGGCAGGTAGATCTCCAGCAAGACGCCGGTCCGCCCTCCCCGACTGCGGACGCGGTCGCCTGTGGTGAAGCCGTAGGTGCGCCGGTCGTAGGCGACGCTGTCCGGGTCGACGGGGCGGATCAGGTCGCGCGTGGTGCGGAACGCGTCGGCGTCGCCGTCCCACTGGACGGTGAGCGTGCCGTCGGCGTCATCGACCGTGCGGACGGTGCCGCGCTGCTCCCACTGCCGGGCACCCTTGTACGGCTCGTAGTGCACGGCCATGCGCTCGACGCGGGTGCCGGGCTGGTACTGGGCCGGGTAGAGGGTCGCGGGTGCGATCAGCACCTCGTCCTCGATGTCGACGGCGGACGCCAGTCGGCCGGTGAGGCTGATGGCCCGGGGGCTGCGGGGGTCCTGCTGGGGAAGGGCGCGGTAGCAGACCTCTCCCGGGGCGCCGGTCCATGCCCAGCGGCGGCGGGGCGAGCCGTCGATGTGGCCGACGACCAGGTCGCCGGGGCGGACGTCCTTGGCGAGCGCGGGCCGGATCAGGCCGGGGTCCAGGTCGGCGGGGAGCGGGCCCATCTCCGTGTTCTCGATCACGACGTGCCAGAACTCGACGGGGGCGAAGGGGGGCATGACATCTCCTGCGGTGAGGTTCGGATGAGGCCCGGCGCGGGCGGCATCGCCCGCGCCGGGTCGCGGCCGGCGGAAGTCCGGCCCGGACCCGGCGTGTCCGGGCCCGGGGCGGCGGACGTCAGCCGCGGGCGAGCTGGATGAGGTCGGCGCGCTTGTCGTGCAGCGCGAACACCGCCTCCAGCAGGGCCAGGGCGACCGTCTCGCTGGCGGCCGCGGCGAGGTGGCCGTGCAGGGTCTCCAGCGCGGTCACGAGCCGGGCGTCGTCGGCACTGCGGTCGCCGCCGTCGGCGCCGGGGACCACGAGCGGGCGACGGGTCACGGCGTGGGTGACGTACTGCGCGAGGCCGACCGGGAAGCCGGTGCCCGGGGTCTCGGCGGCCACGACCTCCGCGGCGGCCAGGGCGAGATCGGCGTCGGTCGGGATGCCGTCGGCGTCCGGGGCCTCCTCGTAGAACGAGAGGGCGACGATGTCGAGCAGGTCGGCGAGCACGAGCAGCGCGCGGCCGTTCCAGGCGGAGGTGAACAGGGTGCGGCGGCGGGCGATGCCCGCGAGGACGGTGGCACGGGCGGCGGCGACGCGGGCCTGCTCGGTGGGCTCGAAGACGGTCATGGTTCCCTCCAAGGGGGTTGAGGTTTCTCGGTGTGGCCCGGGCGGCGACGGGATTCCCGCCCCGCGGACGCCCGGGTGGTCTGGTGGCCGGTGGGGCCGGGCCCGGGGAGATCCGGGCCCGGCGGTCGGCGGGCCTACTTCTGGTAGGCGGGGATCAGGGCGCGGACCTTCTCGGCGCCGACGCATCCGCCGTCGTGGCGGTAGATGCTCGGCGGCTGGCCGTTGCGCCCGCGGTGGTGGCTCCAGTAGCGGACGCCGGACCAGCCGCACAGTTCGCAGCGCAGGTACCACGGGTTGTCCGAGCCGGGGAAGCCGTGCAGGACGGCCCGCCAGTGGTGCTCGGTGAGCCCGGCGAAGGCGGTGTGGGCGCCCGCGATGTTGCGCGCGCTGGCGGGCATCCGGGGGTGCAGCAGGGGCACCGGGCCGTGCAGCGGCTTCGGGGCGTCGGCGCGGAGCTGCTCCAGCGCGACGGCGGTGACGCGACCGGCGGCGTACTCCTCGGCGAGGTACGCGGCCGCCATGTCGATGCCCTTGGCGCCGGTCGGCGGGCGGCGCAGGTTGTGCTCGCCCTCGCTGGTGACGACCAGCCAGTCACGGTGCCAGCGGTAGGCCTGCCCGATGACGCGGTCCTGTCCGATGATCACCGGGTAGCGGCACTCGATGTCCGGCTCTCCGATGCGGGTCTTCAGGGTGGTGGTGCTCATGGTGCTGCTCCTCGTTGAGGTGGTTCGGTGGCCGGGCCCGCGGGCGGGCGGGGATTCCCGCCCCCGCCCGCTCGCGGGTGTGGTCAGCTCGGGCTGTCGGTGAACCCGGCGCCGGTGAAGGCCAGTTCGTCCGCGTAGAAGACGTCTTCGAGTTCCTCGAACGCCTGCCGCTCGGCGAACTCACGCAGCGCGAGGTGCGCGGCGTGGCCCTGGCTGACGGCCTCGTAGGTGAGGAACACGACCGGCGACTGCGAGGCGTGGCACGCCGCGCTCAGGTCCTCGCGCTGGAGGTAGCGCTCGGTCGGGTCGTCGGAAGCACGCTGGACCTCCAGCACGTAGCGCTGGGGCCGGTCGTCGTCCCGCCAGACCTTCCAGTCGTAGACGCCCTCGTCGTCGGCGATGACGAAGTAGGTCCCGGGCCGCTTGGTGAGATCCGTGCGGTACTCGACTCGGTCCATTTCGGGGTTCATGGCACTGGGCCTTTCGTTGAGCGTTTTCGGTGGGACCGGCGGGGGGCGGGATTCCCGCCCCGCCCCCCGCCGGGGTGGGTGGATCAGACCGTGAGGGCCGGGTTCTTGATGACCCGGAACGCGGTGCCGTTGTCGGCGACCAGGACCTCACCGCGCGCCAGGTCCTTCACGTGCTCCGGGATCTCGGCGGTGCGGAAGTCGGCCTTCTGCATCAGGGTCCACAGGCATCCGGCCACGTCCTCGGGCTCGGTGCTCTCGTCGCCCTGGGCGACGGTGATCCAGTCCTGACCGGCGGGCTGGTACTGCCCCAGGTAGACCGGGGTCGGCTCCCAGATGGGCTGCTCGTCCAGGAAGTCGGCCACGGCGTGCCGCGCGGCCCGGGCGCCGCCGCCCTGGTGGTCGTCCACGTCGGCGAGGTGCATCAGGTCGGTGATCAGGTCGCTGATCTCGCCGCCGTGGGCGCCGTGGTACAGCTCCCAGGCGAGCCGCGCCTTGGCCGCGCGGTCCGGGGTGGTGGGGCTGTCGTCGGCGATGTGGGTCATCGTGCGTTCCTTCGCGTTGAGGTTGATCGGTGTGGGCCCGGAGGCCTGTCGGCCGGGGATTCCCGCCCCCTTTCGACGTAACTAATACTCTCAAGTTTTGTGTCCTAGGTCAACTCCCGACACGTACAAAACCGCAGGTCAGAGGCGTTTTTTGGTGAGTTTTCCGGCGCCGGACCGGTCCCGGAACCCCCTCCGGCGGACGCCGTACGCCGGGCCGGTCGGGGGGTTCCCTCCGCGGCGGGGCAGGCGCAGCCGACCGCGGGCCGTGTCGGGGTGCCAGGCTCGCGCTCGCGCGACCGCCGAAGGCGGCTTGGCCTGGCGGCCCGGCGCGGGCTGTGGTCCCCTCCGGGGGCCCCGTCGCGGAGGGAACCCCCCGACCCCACCCACCCAGCACCACCCACCGGCCGCAAGATCAAAACGGCGCCCCCTCCCCTCTGTGGAGGGCCGGGGGTGTGGGGGCGGAGCCCCCGCGTGCCTGAACCCGCACCCGCTCCGCCGCCTTCGCCACGAACTCACCTCTTAAGAGGTGAGGCGGCCCGTGGTCGGGCGACCGCCGGGTGCACGAGGCACGGCGCGGAACGGAGAGGAGCGCCGTTCCTCGAGCACCGCCCCCGCCGGCGCCCGCCGTGAACGCCGAAGGGCCCGGCGGACGGGATGTCTCGCCGGGCCCCGGGTCGGGCGGGTCGGTCAGTAGAGCTGCACGCGGGTGAGGACGATGTGCGGCGGGTCGGCGTCGGCGGCGATGACGTACTCGGCGATGCCGAGCGAGCCGTCCGCGCCGAGCGGCATTCGCCGCTGCTGCGGCCACTTCGCCGACGCGGTACTGCCGGGCACCTCGCCGCGCGTCTCGTTGATCACGACTGTGGCGGCCACGATCGCGCCGAACACCGCGCCGGACAGGTTCTTGTCCATGAGGAGTTCGGTGACCTCCTCCGACAGCACGCAGGGCAGGCCTTCCGGCTCCCCGCTGTGCGGCTCACTCAACGGGCAGGCCCGCCGTGCGGCGGCGCTCGATCAGGTCGGCGACCGCCGTGGTGGGCAGTGTCCCGTCCAGCGCGGCCGCGGTCAGCCGGTCGCCGGCCGGGTCGGTGTCGAGCATCGCCTCGCACCACCAGCGGCGCAGGACGCCCTCCGCCTCCTCGGGCGCGGCGGCCAGCAGCTCGCGGTAGAACTCCATGCGGCGCGCGCCGTCCAGCGCGGCCGCGATGCCCTCGGCGTTGCGCGGCACCCGCTCCGGCTCGTGCGGGTGGATCGGCTGTGCGGTCATCGCGTGCCCCCTTCGGTCTGCTCCGAGTCTGCCCGCTCCGGGCGGCCGCCGTCGACCGACTGCGCGGGAACCGCGGGCCGCTCCGCCCGGTGGGCGACCGCCGCCTCGGCGACCGCGTCGGCCAGTTCGGCGCACAGCCGCAGGATCGCGCCGGCGTCCGCGTGGCCGATCGACGTCACGTTGACGACCTCGCGGACCTGGCTGAACGCGTCGAAGACGCTGAACCCCCCGGGGCTGCGGGTGCAGGCCCTGAAGGTGCCCCGGTCCTGCTGCCCCAGCTCGCGCCGGACCCGCTCCAGGCGGGCGACGTCGACCGTGGGCTGCTGGGCGGCGCGCTGGGCCTGGATGACGGTGTCCAGGATGGTCCGCATCGCGGGGTATGCAGCGTTCCAGCGATCAGCGATACGCTGGGTCCGGGACGAGGTGACGAACCTGTTCCGTACGTCGGTGGCGATCATGTCGGATTCCCCTTTCCGCAGGTCAGAAGCCCGTACCGAGGTCGCGGGCGCGGGCGTAGTGGCCCTGGAAGGCGACCGTGACGGTACCCGTCGGTCCCTGCCTGTTCTTGCCGATGATCAAGTCCATCTCCCCCGCCCGCTCGTGCTCCTTGTCGTACGCGTCGGGGCGGTGCAGCAGGATCACGGCGTTGGCGTCGGCCTCGATCGAGCCGGACTCGCGCAGGTCAGCCATCATCGGCTTCTTGTCCTCGCGCTTCTCGACCTCGCGGTTGAGCTGGGCCGCCGTGATCACGATGATCCCGAACTCGCCGGCCAGTTCCTTCAGGCCCCGCGAGATCTCGTCCACCTCGCCCGTGCGGTTCTGCCCGCGCTTGCCGGAGGCCTTCATGATCTGGAGGTAGTCCACCACCAGCACGCGCGGGAGCCTGCCCTGCGCCTGGAGCCAGCGCAGCCGCGAACGGAGCTGCACCGTGGTGGCGGCCGGTCCGTCGTCCACGACCAGCGGCGCCCCGCCGATGGTCAGGGCCGCGTCGTGGATGCGCTGGCGATCGTCGTTCTCGTAGTGCCGGTCCTTGACGCGGTTGAGCGGGACGCGGGCCTCGGCGGCGATGATCCGCTCCATGAGCTGCGGGCGGCTCATCTCCATGGACGACATCAGCACCTGCATCCGGTGCTTGATCGCCACATGCCGGGCGATGTCGAGCAGCACCACGGACTTGCCGATCGCCGGGCGGGCCGCGATGACGACCAAGTCGCCGGGCTCCATCGGCAGCATGGCCTGGAGGTCGGCGTACGGCAGCGGCAGGCGCTCGGGCGGCGGCGCGTCCATGCTGACGAGGTACTCCTCCAGCATGTCGTCCACGTCCGAGACTCGTTCCAGCCCCCCGCCGGCGCCGAGCTGCGCCGCGGCCTGCATCTCGGCCTGGGCGGCGTTGACGACGTCGGCGACCTCGCCCTCGGCCGCGTAGCCCATCTGCACGATCCGGGTGCCCGCCTCGATCAGGCGGCGCAGCTTGAACCGCTCGACCACGATCTCCGCGTAGTACGCGGCGTTCGCCGCCGTCGGCACCGCCTGCACCAGGGTGTGCAGGTAGGACGCGCCGCCGATCCGCTCGATGTCGCCGGACTTCGTCAGGTACGCCGCGACCGTGATCGGGTCGACCGGCTGACCCTTGCCGTACATGTCCATGATCGCGTCGTGGATGGTGCCGTGAGCCGGGCGGTAGTACGCCTCATTGGTGACCCCGGCCTCGTTGACCTCGCCGATCGCGTCCTTCGACAGCAGCATGCCGCCGAGCACGGACTGTTCGGCCTCCAGGTCGTTCGGCGGGACGCGCTCGAAGGGGACCGGCTGCGGCCCCTCATCGAACAGCGAGCCGCCGCCGTCCTCCATGCCGTCGTGCTGCGTGGGTACGCTCATGGGTGAATCCCTTCTGAACTGGGTGATTCGAGCGGCGGCAGGGGCCTTTCCACGGGCTCCCCTGCCGCCGTTGTGCTGCGGGGTCTAGGCCACCGACTTCTTGGCGTTGCTGGGGTGGCTCGGGTGGCACTCGCAGCGGATCAGGCGGCCGTCGTCGCCCTCGCGCATCCGCTGGCCCGGCTGGCGGGGCTCGATGCCGTCGTTGCACTTGCCGCACCAGTCGGGCAGGGCCGGGCGCTGGCCGGGAACGGAGGCCCTCGGCGGGACGAACTTCTCCAGGTGGCGCTCCAGCGAGTACCAGTTGGCCCGGCTGCCCATGTCGGCGGCCGCGGCGACCAGGTGCTCGACGTCGATGCCCTCGGCGAGCAGCACGGCCGCGTCGCGGACCATCGCCATGCGACTGCGGGCGGGGACACCGTGCCCGTGCTTCTGGCGGGAGGCGATCCAGGCCTCGGCCACCCGCACGTCGTCGTGGTCGTCCGACTCCTCAGCGGCAGCGGAGGGGGCGGTGTCGTTCTCCGGCGAAGCCGAAGTCTCCTCTCCTCGTCCCGTCCCGGCCTCGGCCGTGACGGGCGGGTCCGTTGGGGCACCCGGGTCACCAGAGAGAGAAGCTTCTTTGAGAGAGCTTCTTAGAGGGTGATCGTTTTCGCTGGTCAGCGAGAGATCCGTTCCAGAAATCTGGGCTGGCGTTCCAGTTTTCTGGAAGGGTGATCCAGTTTTCTGGAATGAAGGGGTCTCAGGGGCCTCGACCTGCGGTGTTCCAGTTTTCTGGAACGGCTCGCCCTGGGCGTCTACCAGCCGCACGGTGGCCAGGGTCTGACCGTTCGGGGAGGTCTCCACCTCGGTGAGGTGGGTCGGCGGCTGCGGCGGGTTGTCCCGCCAGTCCGGCCGGTAGGCGTCCAACTTGTCCCACGCGTTGCGCCACCCGACGTGGGCGTCGGCGGGCCGGATGTCGTGGACGGTGAACCCGCGGCTGATGCCTTGGGCGGCCCGCACCTTGCCCTTCAAGTTCGTGATCCCGGGCAGCTCCACCGCGTCCTTCGGCACGACCAGGTTCAGCTTCTCCAGGGTCTTCAGGACCTCGTACATGGCGCTCACCGACATGGGCTTGTCGTTCGGGCCCGGCAGCAGCCAGCACAACTGGTCGATCGTCATCCGTCGCATGCCGCCGCGCGGCCGGCGGGAGGCCTCGGTCACCATCGACCGGAGCAGGCTGTAGAGCCGAAACGCGGTGTGGGTCATGCCGGGCATCAGCATCACGTAGTCGCGCACCATCGTGTACGACCAGTAGTCGGTGATGGTGCCGGAGAACTCGAACTCCTCGTCGCCGTCCGGAGCGGCGGCAGCGGCGGCCAGGGCCTTCTGCGGGCGCTTCACGGCGTCACCGCCTCGGCGGCGAAGTCCGCAGCGGACGCGACCCAGAGGGGCGGCGTCGCGACGCTGCGTGTTGTCGGGTGGATCTGGAACATCGTCTGGGGTCTCCCCTGGAGGTTTGGGGAGTCGCAGACCGGCAAGTGACGGAAAAGAGACGTTGAGCTGGGGCACGCTGCTGCGTGCGGGGCGCTACTCGTTCTATCCTGGGAGTGGTGACCTCGGGCCTGTGGCAAGGCTCGGGCCCCGGCGTCATCGCCGACCTAACGACTCAAGCTGTGGAGGCTGGGAGTCGATCTAGATGGCCGTCCTGCTGGCAGGCAGGGCGGCCATCGGCGTATCAGGGCGCAGGTCCGGCCGGGCGGGCGGCCGCGCCGGCGGACGAACCGGCGACGCGACGGCGCATGTGTACGTGACATCCACCGATCTTGCCTCGCACCCCGCCCTCCGGTGAACGCGTTTTCAGCGAGTCGGAGCGGGGCGGCAGTGGACGGGCCGTCACCTTCGGCGCGGGGGCGGAGGGTGTTGCGGCCGGGATGCACGTCATGTCTTGGAGCCTCAATTCCGTGGGCTTCACCGCGCGCACGCGGTTACTCGGATGCGGTGCCATCATGCCCTCTTCCGTTCGGCGATTGCACCGAAGGAGACGTCAACCGGTGTGTCGTACCGAGCCAGGACCGGAACTCGGCAGGTCGCTGCGCCGCCCAGCCCGAGACCACTTCCGGATCGTCGGCGGTTCGGATGTGGGTGAAGCCGTGTTCGAGGTAGTAGGCCTGGAGCCGTCGGTTTGTGCTCCAAGCGTCCAGCCGGAGCCACTTGGCCCCCTGCTGGACAGCCTGTTCACCTGCCCAGTCCAGGAGCGCGCTGCCGAGTCCCGTGCCTGCGTAAGCGCGGTCCACGGCGAGTTTGTGCACGTACAGAGCAGGCTCCGCGATCTCCTCCGGAGTCCACAATCGGGTATCAGCCTCGCGGTCCAGGGTGATGGTGGCCGCGGCATCCGCGTAGGGCTGCTCGCGGATCATGAAGACCTCGCCGCGGCGGATCGAGCCAAGAAGACGGTCGGCCGGGAAGGGCTTGGCCCACTGGTCGGTACCGAGAGTCCGCAGCCACATAGAAGCGTCTGTGCGGAACTTGATCAGCCGGGGAAGGTCGGCTTCTTCGGCAGGGACGATGATCACGGGTTCCCCCACGGGATGCGAGGCGCATCCGTTCCGGCCTCGCGGTGGGTCTCGAACACGATCACGTGCCGATCGCCAGGGATGAGGTTCACCGTGACCTGGACGGCGTTGCCCTCGCTGTCGAAGGTGGTCGACAGGTGCTCGGCGACAGGGACGCCCGCACCGAGCTGAAGCCGCTGGACCTCGTCCGGCATGGGCATCCGGAGGTAGAACTCGTGGAAGCCGTAGACCAGCTCGTGGCCCAACTCGCCGAGCACTGCGTTCGTACCGCGTGCAACGTCGCCGGGGTGCATGAAGTCGGTCCCCTGGACAAGGTCCAGACGTACGTACGAGTCGTTGAGGTTGTACGGGACGTCATCGAGCTTGCGCACTCGCCGGCGGGCGGCGGCCAGCTCGCCCGGTGCAAGACCCAGGCGTTCACGGATCGCGGCGGTGGGGTCCACGATCGAGACTTCGATCTCCTGTGACGGTGTCCGGCCGTCCTCTTCCTGGACCAGGTTCGTGAAGATGTCGACCTCGGGCGGCTTCTGCCTCAGCTCCGCCTGGGGGCGGTAGACGAGCCGCTTGCGCTGGATGACGAAGTAGCCCTTCGGGCGGCGAGCCTCGATCAGGCCTTCGTGCACGAGTACGCCCAAGCCCTGCCGGATGGTCTGCCGGGAGCGGACTCCATGCAGCTCACCGTACTTCTCAAGGAGTTCAGCCTCAGTGGGCATCTGGGAGCCGGGCGGGAACGTGCCGTCAGAAATCTGGCGGCGGAGATCATCAGCGATCTGTTGGTAGACGGGCGTGGGCTTCATGCCGTCATGTGTACAGCCCTGCCCCGGGCATTGTCCAGTCAATGCGTGCGGACTGGTTGATGTGCTTGACGTGGCGGCCGGTGAGTGTCAGAGTCGTCCTCGCAACGCATTGTCTGGTCAATGCAATCGGGCCGGATGATCTGTGATGCATGAACGATGCGCACTGCTACGCCGCATAGCGGTTCGGAACCAGCGTCGAATGACGGAAGGCCGGTGCGGGAGCGTCGGTTCCTTGAGAACTCAACAGCGTGCCAAAGATGAGTAATTGGGCCGGATTCCGCCGGGCCTCCTCCCTCTGGGGGATGCCCGGCGGCATTCAAAAGGCACAGGTCATGAGGGGCGTGCCCGACTGGTTCGGGCTCTCCGGAGACAGGGGTTCGAGTCCCCGCTCGCCTACCGCACCGTCCCCCGTACGGTGCGACCCCCGACACGGCGGTGCAACGCCATATGTGCCGGGGGTCCACGGATCTACCAGCAAAGGAACCGATCCGCATGACCATCATGCCCGCCGACATGCCTCTGTCCGCCACCGGGATCGCCCAGGAGGTCCGGGAGACCGCCATCGAGGTCTTCCCCCTCTTCCAGTCGATCCAGAAGCTGGCCCGCCTCGGGGTGCGCATCGCCTTCGAGGTGGCGCCCTCGCGCATCGTCGCCACGATCACCGTCACCGCGGACGCGGTGAAGGTCCTGCCGGCGCTGCTGGAGGAGATCGACGACGCCCGCCCGGGCTCGCTCCCGGACGGGAAGCTCGTCGTCACCGGCTCGATGTGCGAGGGCAACGTCACCCTGCGGGTGCTGATCCCGCAGGAGTGGGTGACCCCCGAGGAGCTGGCCGTGCTGACCGGCACCGCCGACGCCGACCCCTCCGACCTGCTGTGAGTGCCGCGTCCGAGGCCGCCGAGGCGGCCCGCAAGGCGGAGGAAACCCGACAGCAGGCACAGGCCGAATTGCAGCGTCACGGCCAGGCCATGACCAAGCTCGGAGGACGACGGTGACGATCAACCTGCTCACCCGGCCGAAGAAGACGGCCGTTCGACGCTTCCACGACCAGCACGGCCCGATGGATGGCTGGTCCGCCGACGACTTCGAGCACCTGCTGGACCTGCTCGTCGTCGTGAACACCCCCGGCCCGCTGGCCCGTCTCCGCCTGCGGCTGACGCTGCTGATGTGGACCGGCGCGACCATGCCGGTCTACGTCCTCGGCGAGCTGCTGTGGGAGGTGCAGAACCGCATCCCGGTGTGGCTGGAGAAGGTCACGGACTGGGTGGACGACCGCTGTTCTCCCATCGAGTCCGTGTGCAGGCGGGCCGGTGACCACGCACTGGTCGAGCGCGCCAGCAGCGCCGTCGAGCGGGTCTCGACCGCGGCCAACTCCGTTGGCCGGATCGCCGCCCGCCGCGTGCGGGGCTGACGGTCCGAAACACCGAGGTGGCCGCCGGGAGGCGGCCACCTGCATGAGAGGAGGTCGGTGTGGGGGCCCGAAAGCCAGCCCGCAACGCCAACGCCCGGAAGACGACGACGCCGCGCCGCCCGGCCAAGGCGGCGGCCCCGCCGCCGAAGCCGGAGGCGCGGGAGGACAGCGAGGCCCTGGACGCGGATCTCCGCGACCGCGCCGCCGACGTGATCGACAGCGCACGGTGGACCGGGGCACAGGAAGCGGCGGTGCTGGTCCAGACCGCCAAGAGTGAGGTGGAGCAGATCCGCCGGGCGGCGGCCGCCGACGCCAAGCGCGTCCTGGTGGAGGCCGCCGAAGAGGTCGGGGAGCGGCTGCGCCGAGCCGAGGGCGACGCGGACACGATCCGCGCCGGTGCCCGAAGCGACGCGGAGGCGATCCTCGACCGAGCCCGGACCGACGCGGCCGCCGAGACCCGGGAGGTCATGGCGGACGCTGAGGAGGAGGCCAAGAGCCTGCTCGCCGATGCCGAGAAGCAGGTGAGCGTCGTGCTCGCCGAGGCGGAGGACCGGGCGAACGCCCTGGTGGAGCTGCGCCGCACCTCGGCGGAGGCCGCCTACCGCAAGGCCCTGGACGACGCCGCCCGCATCGTCGGTGAGGCGCAGGACCAGGCGGTGGAGATCCGGACGGCGCGGGCCGCACTCGACTCGGAGCTGGACCTGACCCGACGGTCGGCCCGGCTCGACCTGGACGAGGAGCTGAGCGCGCGCCGCGCGGAGATCGACGCCGAACTCGCCGCGTACCGCGAGGAGGTGGACGCCGCCCGGGCGGAGATCGAGAGCCAGTTCCGACAGCTCGGCGAACAGCACGAGCGTGAGCGGCAGGCGCAGCGGGCTCGGCTCGCGGCCGAGTTCGAGGAGCTGCGCAAGGAGGCGGAGCGGGAAGCCCGGACCGCCGCCGGCGCGGTGCGCAAGGAGGCGGACGCCAAGCTCGCGGAAGCCAACCGCGAGCTGGACGCCGCCCGCGAGGCCCGCCGCATCGCCGAGAAGCGCGCGGCCAGCCTCAAGAGGACCCGGAACCGGGCGGAGGTCATCAAGCAGGGCAGCATCTGGGTCGCGCTCGCGGCCGTGATCGCCCTGACCGCCTCCGGGGAGTGGGCCTTCGCCCGGATGGTCGGACTGGGTGACACCCCGTTCGGAGACCTGGGGTGGGCAATGCCGGTGGGCCTGGACGTCTACGCGGTCACGGCGTTCCGCATGCGGAAGGACGTGCCGTACGCGCTCGGGCTGATGGCCGCCACCAACATCACCTACCACGTGGCCGACATGACGGGCACGGGCGTGACAGTGGTCGACGGCAAGCAGCACCCGAGCATCGGGCTCATCGTCGTCGCGGTCCTCGTCGTCGTCGCCATCGTCTGGCGCGTTCACCGACTCCTGGAGGACGACCACGAGGAGAAGGGGACGGCGCCCGCCGAGCCCACGACGGACGCGGCCGCCCCGTCCGCCGGACGGGGTGAGCCGGACCGTACGGCGAACCCCGAGCCGGACCGTACGGCCGACCCGAACCCGGACCGTACGGAGCCCCGTACGGACCCCGCCCGTACGGCCCGTACGGGCGACCGTACGGACGCAACCCGTACGGACCGTACGGCGGGCCGTACGGCAAAGCCCCGTACGGCCCGTACGCCCGCACCCCGTACGGGCGGCCGTACGGCGGCTTCCCGTACGGACGAAGAGGCGGTTCAGATCCTGCGGGCCCTGGACCGTGACGGCGACTACGTCACCGTGAACGCCGCCCGTACGGCCGTCGGCTGCAACCGCGACCGGGCCGTACGGCTGCTGGACGAAGCAGGGCTGCTGAGCCCTGCGGACCGACAGAAGCACCTCGCCGCTCGCTGACCCGCGCGGCGCTGTACGTCGCGGGCAGGGCCCGCCACTGCCCCCGAGAGTCGGCGGGCCCCTTCCCCCGAGAGGAGATCACCCCGTGTCCGAGATCGAGCCCACGAACACCGACGAGGTCCTGAGCCGTGTGCCGGCGGAGTTCCGGCCGCTGCTCAACCTGGACCACCTGACCACCTGGACGCTGGACCGGCAGCGCGAGCACAACACCGACCACGGCGACTACGAGGCGGTCCGGGCCCTGTTCCAGACCGTCCTGCTCTCCCAGCACGTGGAGGGAGACGGACGGTGGTCGGCCCGGCGCCGTGCCCGGCGGGTCGAGAAGCACTTGAACCGCCTGGTCAAGGCCTCGCGGGACGCGGCGCAGGCCTCGGAGGGCCTGCGCACCGCGTACGCCGACCACGTCCGCACCGTCCAGGCCCTGCCCGCTCAGCGCGCGGCCAAGGCCAAGGCGAAGGCCGACCGGCGCGGCCAGGTGAGCGCCTTCGCCACGAAGTCGCTGAACAAGACGGTCACCGCGATGGCCGCCCGGCCCGACAGCGACACCGAGGAGAGCGGCGAAAGCGCAGGTCAGAGCGCCGGTAAGGCGTCCGGCGGCCGCACGGTCCGGGGCGTCAACGACCTGTTCGACCGCAAGGGAGCCTGATCAGTGCACCAGGTGCCCTCGACCTCCGAGGTCCGCCGGGAACGCCGCGCCGCCCACTGGGCGGCGCGGCAGGCTCGGCAGGTCCAAGAGCGAGGTGATGCGGGTCTGGCCGACGCCTGGTGGGACCGGGCCCGCGCGATCTGCAAGGCCAATCCGGAATTGTGGAACGACCTCGCGCGGACGCTGGAGAACTGGACCGGCCGTCACGACGGCAGTCACGGCGCGTAAGCGTCATCACCATCATCATCACCCGGGGGCGGACCGGGTTGGGGGTCCAAGGCGGGCGCGCGGGCGCACGGGCGCGCGGGCGCGCGAGGATCTCCTATCCGGTCACCCTCTGTCAACCCTGGAGAGCACGTGGCTGATGACCCTCGGGACGACAACCGGAACGGCAACGTCGTCTCCTTCCGATCTCGGGGAAGCGCCCCACCGGGGCTCCCCCCGATCCCGGGCGCCCCTCCCCCGGCGCCCCCGGCCCCACCCGCCGAACCGCCCTCCCCGGCCTCCGGGCCGGAGGCGGACGGCGACGGGATGGTGGTCCCCGCCCGGCGACGCCGGTCGGTGGCCGACTCCCTGGCCGCCCTCACCCCGGCACTCCCGCCGGCGCCCGGGTCGACCGGCACCGCGGGCACCGTCGCTCTTCGCTCGGAGGGGACGGCGCCCGCCCGCCGGGACGAAGAGAACGGTGACGGCGAGGCGGACGGCCCCGGCGTCGCCGCCCTCGGGCTCGCGGCGACCCTGGCCATCGCGCTCGCCGCGCTGCGGGGCACCGCGACCGCCCTGACGGACTGGCGCCAGCGGCGCCAGGAACGTGCGGAGGAACTGGCCCCGCTGCGCGAGGCCCGACTCAAGCACCGGCTCGCGGGCGAGGAGGCCGCCGCCAAGCACGCCCTCGCCATGCAGAGCATCGGCGACAAGGCGGCGCAGCAGCGCAGCAAGTCCATCCCCTCCAGCCAGGACTACGGCCGCAAGGTGCTCGGCGGCGGCCGCGGCTCGCTCAAGGGAGGCGGCGGAAAGGGCCCGGGCGGCGGGCCCGTCGGCAAGGGCGCCGGCGGGACCGGGCCCGGCCGCGGCGGCAAGGGCGGCTCCGGCAGCGGGCTGACGCCGGGAGGCAAGAAGACCACGCCGAAGACGTCCACCGGGCTCGGCTCGCTCGGCACCAAGGGCAAGGGCAGCTCGAAGACTCCGGGCTCCGGAAAGAACGGCGGCTCGGGGTCGGGGATCAAGTCGCCCTCGGGCGGTAAGTCCCCCAGCTCGAAGAAGTCCAGCCCGGCGCTGGAGCGCGCCCGCGGCCGCCAGGAGCGGGCCGCCGCACGCCAGGACGGCAAGAACCAGCGGCGCGCGGACCGGCAGGCGGCCCGGCGGGAGAACCGGGCCAAGGACCGGGACGCCGCCCGCGACCGCAAGACCCGCGCGGCAGACGCCCGGCAGGACACCAAGGACCGGGTCCGCAACGCCCGGGCCGACGCGAAGCAGGCCCGTCGGGAGCAGGTCCGCCAGGACCGGTTCGAGGCCAAGCAGAAGGCGCGCAAGGCCCGGGCCAAGGCCCGCCGGAAGAAGAAGGAGACGGCGGCCGCCGCCGACGCGGACCGTACGACGCTCGGGCAGGCCGTCGCGAAGGCAGCGCGGCGCCGGTTGAAGAAGCGCCGCAAGAACCTCGCCCCGCCGGTGCTGACCACGGTCAAGCGCAAGAAGCCGAAGAAGAAGGGAGGCAAGAGCGGCGGGTCCACACCGGTCGGGCCGAAGGTCGACCTGACCAAGAAGCCGAAGCCGGGGGCCACGCCGAAGGTCGACCTCACGAAGAAGCCCAAGCCCGCCGGCGGAACCGCGACCGGCGCCGGGCCGAAGGTCGACCTGACCAAGAAGCCCAAGCCGGGCGGCGGCGCGAAGGCCTCCAGGCCCGGCAGGAAGAAGAAGGTCCGGGTGAAGTCGAAGAAGAAGGCGCCCGGCCCCGCCTCGGGCACCGGCCCGGCCGCCCGGCGCAAGGCCAACCGCAAGGAAAGGGCCCGCCGCGCGAGCGAACGGGCCCGGGCCAGGGCGGAGGACACCGCTGACTCCACCGGAAGCGGCTGGGAGTTCTACACCCCGCCGCCGCGCGGAGAGCGACGCAGCGCCTACGACTCCATGCGGGACACCGACCCGCAGCAGCAGGAGGTGTGGGTGGCGGAGCAGGTCTTCCCGCCCGGCTACCAGGCCTCCTCGCGCGAGCCCCTGACCACCGGGGCCCGCGGCCTCCCCGCCGGAACCGGCATCCCCAACCCAACCCCGAAGGAGGCGCCTGTGGGCAACTCGCCCGCCGTCCCGACCGGAGCCGTCACCACCGCGATGGACGACGGCATGAACCCCGAGCACGCGACGGAGGTGACGCTCGATGACGTCACCGAGTTCCTGGACGAGGTGGTCTCGGAGGCCTTCGCCGCGCACGACGAATGCCTCCAGCTCTCCGCCAAGGCCAAGGAGCTGATGTACGCGCTGGACGAGGTGGCCGCCCGGCTGGCCGCCAAGCACAACATCATCGGCACCATCACCGCCTGGGCGATGCGCAAGCTCGCCGAGTCGATGGAGGTCCTCTCCCGCAAGGCCGAGGAGATGTCGGTCAAGTCGCTCCACGCGGCCGAGACCTGCGAGACCGCGAAGACCGAGCTGGACGACGCGTACCGGCCGCTCACCCAGGCGACCGCGGACGCGGGCCTTCGCACCCCGTCCGCCCGCGTGCACAACGAGAACTAGGAGGTCACCCGTGTCCGGAGAACTCGTACCCGGGAAGCCGGTGTCTGGGGAGATCGTCCCCCGCGAGAGCTACTCCCCCGCGGTCCCCGACAGCAGCGACAACCTCCCGTCGATCCCCGACAGCAACCTGGGCTTCCTCAGCCTCGGTCTCGCGGTCACCACGCTCGCCGCGCGGGCGCTGTGGCTCAAAGAGAAGATCTGGGTTCTCCAGGCGCTCTTTCGCCGCAACGCCGAAAAGGCAAGCAACATGTCGGAGATGTGTGACGCGGCGGAAGTCGAGCCACGATTCACCGCCCTCATCATGGAGGGCGCCACCTCGCTGCGGGAAGTCGCCGAAGCCTCGGGCGACCTGGTGAGCGCCGCCGACGCGATGCAGATGGACGCGCAGGGCTTCGCCGACTCCCACCAGCGCGAATACGGCGGGATCTACGAAGCCGTGCAGTCCATGGGCGTACAGCAGCCCAAGCCCGGATTCAACGAAGTCAAGTAACCCGAATAGCCGCCCGGCCGCGAAAGTGCCGGGGCGGAAAGCCCCTTGGGAGGGGCCCCGGCAATCGCCGGGGCCCCTCCCCCTTTCTTTCCTCCCGGAGGGGAAATGACGATGACGACCGACGTCGTGAAAGCCGATGCCGCCGCCGGTGAGCGGGGGCTGACACGCAAGACCGCCCGCCGCCTCGCCTGGGCGGAACGCACCGTGTACGGCGCCGCCGGCACCTGGGCCGCCATCGGCCCCGCGATGGACCTTCCGTGGTGGGCGCACGGCGCGGCCCTGGCCACCGGTGCCCTCACCGGCGTCGGCCTGTGGAAGCGCAGCGGCACCGACGACTGGACGCGACGGCTCACCTCGTCACTGCGGGCCCTGCCCGTCCTCGGCTGGACGGCCGCCTATACCGGCGGCCTGCTGGTCCCCGTCTTCGACTACCCCAACGGGTGGCCGATGCTGGGCGCGGCCGCCTGGACGGCCGTGATGATCCCCATGACGCCGTGGACCCGCTCCAAGGGCCTGAAGCGGGCCGTCGACAACCTGCCGGTCCTCGCCGGGGAGCCGGAGGTCGTGGACGCGGAGCCGGTCACCTTCGCCGACCACATGCGGGCCCTGTGGAACCGGTCGCAGGCCACCGGGGACACCAGCCTGGAGGAGATCTGGCAGTACGACTTCGACGGGCCGGACTTCGAGGCGATCGTCCTGGCCCCCGCCGGCCACACCGTGCCGCGCACCCTGGACGAGCGGGCCATCGCCGGAGTCTTCGACGTCCCGGTCGACGCGGTCGCCACGGCGCCGGTCCCCGGGTACGGCCCCGGCCGCCTCGCCATCCAGGTCGCGCCCCGCCTCGCCGAGGCCCGACGCGTACGGGAGGCCTTGGAGGTCGAGGCCGAGGACCCGGGCGCGGCCCTGGAACGCATCTGGGCCGAACACGTCAACAACACCGGCGGCGCCGCGCCCGGCGTCGACCTGGTCGCGTACGCGATCGGCGAGGACCAGATCCGGCTGCGGATCGCCGCCCCGCGCGGCAAGACGCTCCGGGTCAACCACGAGGCCTTGTGCTCCGCGCTCGGCATTGACGACATCTCCCGCCTCGTCATGGAGGGCGCGGGCCCCCGCGAAGCGGTCGTCTACATCTACCGGGCCAACCCCCTCCTCCACGTCAGGCCCCCCACGAAGGAGGACCTGACGATGGACGACCGCGGCCGCATCTCCATCGGCGTCGCCCACGACGGCACGGTCGCCCGCATCCAGCTGTTCAACTTCGACACGGGCCGCGCCCAGCACGGCATCACCGCCGGAACCACCGGCGCGGGCAAGTCCGGCCTGATGCGCCTCTTCGGGGCCGCACAGCGCATCTCGGGCGTCATCTCCTGGATGGCCGACGTCCAGGGCGGCATGTCGATGCCCGAGATGGAGGGCCGCATCGACTGGTTCGCCAAGGGCCCCGAAGAGACCATGCAGCAACTCCGCGCCCTGCACGCGGTCAAGCGGTACCGCGAGGACCACAGCAACGGCCGCGGAGACTTCGACTTCCACGGCCCGTGGCGCCTGATCCAGTGGACCGGCGACGAGATCAACCGCCTCCTGTCCTCCCTGGACCAGGACGTCCGCAAGGAAGCCGCCTGGATGATCGGCGACCTCCAGAAGACCGGGCAGAAGGTCGGCATCGGCATCGACCTCGCGGTCCAGTCCCTCCACCTCAAGGAACTCGGCGACAACCACGAGATTAGGGAAAAGGGGAAGGAGGGCCACGTCTTCCTGCTGCGCACGGCCTCCTCGTCCACCCAGGGCATGGGCCTGGACGGCATCGCCCCGATCGGCGCCCACATCTCCCCCATCCCGGAGCGAATCTACGAAGGCGCGGGCGCCAAGGAACTGTTCGAGGGCACCGCCAACACCGAGGGCGTGCCGACCCCCGGCATGGGCTGGCTGATCACCGAAGGCAAGGCGGTCCTTTTCCGCACCTTCGTCCTGAAGAAGGTCAACGGCCTCTATCCCCAGCTCCAGGAGCTGATGGACGGCCACCCGATGCCCACCCTCACCGAGGGCGAAGCCCGCGCCGCCGGCGCCGCATACGCCCACCGGGGCACCGCGGCCGCCAAGGAAGCGGGAAAGGCCGCAGGCGGCCCGTCACGGCCCCCGCAGGGGCCCGTTGGCAGCGGCGCCCCCGAGGGCGAGCCGGAGCCCGCCACGGGCGCCCCGGAGGCCTTCAGCAAGGACAAGGAACGGGGCGCCGAGAAACTTCCCGAAGCACCGTCACCCATGGCGGCCGCCACGGGGAAGGCCCCGACGATCCGCGAACGGATTCTCGCCGCGCTCAAGGACCACCCCGAGGGCCTCGCGCTCAAGGAGATCCGCACCGCCGTCGGCTGCGGCACCGAAGGCGGCCCCGCCACCCGCAGCGTGAACAACGAGGTCAGCAGCCTCGCCAACGAAGGCGGGCTCAAAGCGCTCGGCAGGGGCGTCTACCGCCTGCCCTGACCCCCCGAAACGGCAGGGGACCGGCTACTCCGTCAAGACCGGCCGGTCCCCTGCCCACTCCCCCAACGCATCGAAGGAGCACCCCCAGTGAACCACCCCGACCGCCCCGCCGGCCGCGCGCTCAGCGAAGCCGAGGCCGAGGCCGAAGCCGCCCGCCTCATCGCCGAGGGATACAGCACCAACGCACCGGTCGCCACCTCCTACAAGGACGTGACACCGGTCCCTGCCGTCGGTACCGCCCCGCCCGAGCCGCAGCCCGGCCGAGCCGCCATGAGCCAGCGCGCCACCGACACCAGCGTCCTCATGCTCGCCGCCTCCGGATCGGTCTCCATGGTCAGCGTGTCCGCCGGCGTGCTGATGTACCTGTCCCAGTACGCCGACCCCGTCGTCTGCGGCATCGTCCTCGGCGCCCCCACGGCCGTGGTCCTGGCCCTCTGCCGCCTCGCCCGCCGGGCCAAGGAAGCCGTGCAGGCCGCCCCGCCCGTCATCCACCACCACTACGAGGGCACGGTCGTTCAGGACAACACCGAGATCAACACCCACACCCGCGGCGTCATCGCCCGCACCCACAACCGCTTCGACCGCTGAGGGGAACGATCGTGAAGCGACCCGGGAACGTCCTGACCACCGTCCTCGAAACGCACGGCGGGCGCTGCACCTGCCGCGGCGCCTGCGGCAAGACGCACACGGGCGACGGCGAGCGCTGCAACGCCGCGACAAGCGGCAAGAACAAGCCCCTGCTGGCCGCCCCGCAGACCCCGCACGCCAAGGACGTGCAGAACGCCGCCGCCCCGCTGGAGGAACTGCGGCCCTGGTGCTGGCCCTGCTGGCGCGACGCGCTCGCCGCCGAGCGCGCCCGCGCCAACGACCAGCGCGACCAGAAACTCATGGAGATGCAGATCGGCCTGTTCGACGTCGACACCGACACCGCGGCGTAGCACCGATCCACCAGCACGGGAGCGGCCGCGCACCCCGACGGGAAGCGCGGCCGCTCCGCATTCCCCGACCAATTCAGCAACCACGTAAGGGACTCGATGACCAAGCCCGACAGCCTCGACGCCCGCCTGGACGCGGCCAACGCCACCGTCCTCGCCGAGATCTCCCGCACGGACGCCAAGTCCGGCGTGCTGCTCACCAGCTTTTCCCTGCCCCTCGCCGCCCTCGTCGCGGTGGTCCCGGGCCACGACTTACCGCTCACTGTCGGCCTCCTCGTCGGCACCGGCGCTGTCGGCCTCATCGCCGCCATGCTCGTCGTGCTCGTCGTCGTCCACCCGCGCCTGTCGGGCGCCGCACGCGGCAGCTTCCTCTACTGGTCGCTCTGCACCCCGCAGGACCTGGTGGAAGACCTCCAGACCCCGGCCGACCGCGTGGCCCACGTCATCCACCTCTCAAAGATCGCCCGCCGCAAGTACGCGGGCCTGCGCCTCGCCGGGATCATCACCGGCGCCTCGCTCGTCACCCTCGGCGCCGCACTGCTCGCCGCCCTCGTCGCCTGACCCGCCCAAGGAGACCCTCATGGCAACCGTCCTCGACCCCGCCACCGCCGCTCGCCGCGCTGGACGCTGGGTGACCGGCACCTTCCACGGAGACCACGACGACACCAAGGTCGTCGCCATCTCCACCCGCGACGACTCCGCCCCGCTCCCGTACGGCTGGGAGTGCACCTGCGGGATCGGCCAGCGTTTCCCCACCGAGGACGGCGTATGGCGCAGCGCCTGGCGCCACGTCCACCCACCCCGCTGGCGCGCACGGGCCCGCCGAGTGCCGCTCCTGCGCCGCCTCGTCCAGCCCACGGCACGCCTTCAGCACCCCCAGAGGGCCTGACCGTGACCGGCCGTGCTGTGCCCACCGACCTATACGCCGCGCTGCAAGTCTGCTTCCCGCACGGAGGGCTGCCCGGCTGGCTCACCGCCGCCGGCCACCACTGCGGAACCGGCGCCGCCCCGATCCCGGTCGGCGCCGCCCATGCAGACGAACTCGCCGACCTGGTCGCCCTCGCCTGGTGGGAACTCCTCCAGGACCCGGGTGACGATCCGTTCACCAACCTGTTCACCACGGCCTGCGCGCGGCACCTGAGCTGACAACACGAAGCGGGCCCCGTCCTCGGACGGGGCCCGCTTCTTTGCGTTCGGGGTCGTTACGCTGCCGCAGGTTCAGGGGTCTCCGCGCCTGCCTCCAGGGCCTTCGACTCCTCCACGGCCTCGACCGTCCGCTCTTGAGACTCTGCCGCCTCCCCCCGCTTCGGCTTCGCGGGTACGGTGAGCTGCTCCCGGCACTTCGCGATTTCCGCTTCGAGTGCATCGAGATAGCGTTCGGCGGCCGCCCTGTCCTTCCGGGCGAGACGCCGGACCCAGGGCAGAGAGACCGCCTTCTCCGCCCTGACGGTGACGTCGACCTCCCCTTCGCCCTTTTCGTCGTTCCAGTTGTCCAGGAAGGCGTGGATGGCCGCCTTGGCGGCCTCCTTGTTGAACTCTTCGCCCTTGGGGAGGGCCACGACGGCTCCTCGAAGGACCTCCGCTGTGACCGGGACGTCCGAAGCGGCCACCGTCGCGTACACGAACACCGCCTCTTCGACGGTCCACGTCTCGCGAACGGAGACCAGCTCCCACACCTGAGCCTGATTGGCCTTCTTGGCCTGCTCCAGGGATAGGCGGGGCGTTCCAATTGGAACCGAATCGTTCGACGCCAAATCGAACAGGGCTTCCGCGACTTGCCATGTGCGGATCAGCTTGCCTGCGTAGTTGGCCTTCATCCCCCAACGGGTCCAGCAGTAGTCCTCGAAGCTGTCGTGCTCCGCGCGGTACAGCCGGCTGTCTCGGATGATCTGCAACGCCTTGCCGGCCAACCAGAAGGCCCACTTCAGCGTGTCGACGGCCGCCTCGCACTGGGCAAGTGACTGCCGCTCGTCCGAAGTGAGGGTCTTGGGCTGCCCTGAGATGGGGCGGAAGAGGTTCGGCAGGGCCCGGGCCATGTCGATGGCGCTCTTGAACTCGAAGCGCTCCTGGGCCGATGCGCCGCGCTGGCGTCCCATCAGATCAGTCCTTCCACGGCCAGGGCCAACTTGTAGAAGTCCTCGCGCGCCCGGAGCGCTGTGCCGCTCTCCGGGTACTGGATCACAGTCAGTCCAGCTTCGGGTGCCTTCGCGTGGATCTTGTAGCGCCGGATGGCCTGGGGCATGTACGGGTAGCCGCGCACTTCGCACCACTCCTGCATGTCCTTGAGGTCGGCCCGCGTGCGATCTGCCCCTGAGTCCCAGTTGTTGATGACCACCCTGAACTTGATTCCATGCGGGCGCAGTAGGCGCTCGATCGTGTACTCCGCTGGGCCGTGGGTCAGGGTCTCCACGGGCACGACCGGTACTAGGGCGAGGTCGGTGAGGTCGAGAATCTCGCGCATCGCTTCGGCTGCCGGTCCGGTGCCCAGGGGGTCCTCTGCGTCCAGGTCCTTCGTTGGGTCGATGTCGGCGAAGCCGGGAGTGTCGACCACAATCCTGGTCACCGCGGGGTCCTTGACGAGGGTGGGCAGCTCGCCGAGCTTGCCGCGTGTGATGACGTAGTCAAACGGAAGGCGTGCCTCTGGCACCTTCCGCGCCCACTGGTCGAGGGAGCCCTGGAGGTCGATGCCGGCGGCGACGATCGGGCATGGGCAGTTGGGGTCATTCGGGTCGGAAGGGGGGTTGTTCTCTCCCAAGACCGCCGCCACGTTGACGCCGATGGTGGACTTTCCGGCGCCGCCCTTCTGCTGGAAGGTGGTGATGACCTTGGCGCGGTGCTCTGGCTCGGGATTGTCATGGGGGGGCATGTGACCTCCGTGGGCTTCCCCTGGTGGGTACTCGGACGCGGTCATATTGCCAGAGGTGGAGCCGCTGACCGAGCATCGGCCGTCAAGGGGGAGCTGAGCCTGCGAAGGCACATCCGTCGTTCGATTTCCAATCGAACGAAGCCGTTCCAATTGGAACGGTGGAATGGAAACAATTGTTTCTACTCTCAGGTCTGCTCGGGGATCTCGGGCTGGCCCGTTCCCGCCGCCCGGTCGATCGCCGCGCGGAGTAGGTCGCCGGTGGTGAGCACCTTGGCGCGAAGGCGGTCGCGGATCTCCAGGGCGGACTGTGGCGCGGACGGGCGCCCGGCTGCGGACAGGAGGGCGAGTTCGGCGGGGATGCCGTCGCGTTCGGCTTCCCGGAGGGCGACGTCGACCCCGTCGCCCCAGCGGTCGGCCCAATCCTGGAGAGCCTCGACGGCTTCCTTGCTGGTCCAGTACGCGGCGCGACGGACGGTGTCGCCGAGCTTGTACGGCAGATTCACCGAGACGCGCTCGGTGTACCCGCCGTCACCCATGGGCGCGCTTGGTGGGGTGCCCCAGGGGCGGCCCGGGGCCTCGACCTCACCCTCTGGGGGCTCGGGCCACTTGCGGTCCAGGCCGCGGGCGCGCAGCTCCTCGCGGACGGCGCGGGTCACGATGTCGTCCCGGGTGCCGCCGAACTCGCCGGTCCGTCGCATCCGTGCCACCTGGGCCCGGATGTCGCGGCGGGCGGCTGTGGCCGCACGGCGCGACATGCCGGGCAGGATCAGCTCCTTCCGGCGCGCGGCTACCCACTTCTCCTCGCGCTCGCGCTCGTCCTTGCGGCGCGCGTTGAGCGCCTTCAAGGCGTCCTCGGTCACGGCCACGTGGAACTTCATGTTCACCCTCGCCATAGAGGAAATGTAGCCAGATAACCCATGGGATGAACGCGGGCCCCGGGGCGGGATGTTCGTGTCGGGGTGGGAACTTAAATCGGTTGCTTCTGAGTCGTTATGGTCGTCAGGTAGGGATCATGTACGTCTGCCGTCGGCCGGGTGGTGCCCGGTGCAGGCGGTGCGGGACGGGCCGGGTGTCCGCCCGTTGGAGTAGCGGGGGAGTAGCGCGCATGACGAACAGTCGCACCGATCACCAGCCCTACGTGCAGGCCGTGGTCGCCGAGATCGAAGAGATCGGCCTGGGCGTCGCGGGGGATGCCGTGACCGGCCGTCCGCCGGCGGTCCGCACGGCCGTCGTCACGCTGGAGGTGCCGGACAGCGGTCCGTACGCCGACGAGGACGAGGACCTCGAACTCGTGTGGAACGAGGCGTACGGCTGGGTGCTGCATCTGCCCGCCGAGGCCGGGATCAGCGACTGGTTCATGGGTGAGGACCTGGTGCCCGCGCCCGCCCGGGTCGCCCGCTGGGTCGACATGGTGCTGTCGAACCCGGGGCTGACCCCGAGCCGGGAGGACGGGCCGCAGAGGCTGCCCGAGAGCGACGACGCGGAGTTCGAGACGCGCCTGTCGGTCTTCGCCGCGTCGGCCTGACGCGCTCGCTGCCCTCCCGACCGCCCGCGGGCCGTCGGCGCTGAGGCTGCGCCGGGCCCCGCAGCTTGGAGAACGACATGTCCAACCCCGTCGAAGCCCCGGCCGCCCCTGCCCCCGAGCCCGGTCCGGAGGGCCGTCTCGGGCCGATCGGGCGGGCCCGCGCGAGCCTGGCGGCGATCGAGACCCTGCTCCGGCTGCGCGAGGACGAGACCGCGCCCACGCCGGACGACCTCGCCGTGCTGCGGCAGTGGCCCGGCTGGGGGCCGCTCGCCCCCGCCCTGGCGGAGAACCGTGAAGGAACCTGGGCGGAGATCGGCGAGGAGCTGCAACGCCTGCTGTCGCCGCGCGAGTACCGGCAGGCCGAACAGGGCACGCCCACCGCCTACTACACCCCCGACCGGATCGCCGAGGCCTGCTGGACGGCCCTGCGTGACCTGGGCTTCCGCGGCGGCCGCATCCTCGAACCCGGCTGCGGCGCCGGTACCTTCATCAACCACACCCCCGACCGGATGCCGGTCGAGTGGTTCGGTGTCGAGCGCGACCCGACCACCGCGGGCATCGCCGCGCTGCTCCACCCGAAGGCGCAGATCATCAACGCCCGGCTCCAGGACGCCGGTCTCCAGTCGAACTCGGTGGACGCCGTCCTGGGCAACGTGCCGTACGGCAACTTCCAGGTCCACGACAAGACCGCGCCGAAGGCGGTCACCGACTCGATCCACAACTACTTCATCTGGCGCTCGGTGCAGGCCCTGCGCCCCGGCGGCGTCGCCATCCTGCTGACCTCCCGCTACACGATGGACTTCGCGGACGACACCGCCCGTCGCGCCATCGCCAAGCATGCCGACCTGCTGGGCGCCATCCGGCTGCCCAACGGCGCCCTCGCCGAGGGCGGTACCGGCGTCCTCGCCGACATCCTCATCGTCCGCCGGCGCGACACCGACAGCCCCGTGGACGACAGTTGGATGGGGGTCAGTGAGATCCCCACGGTCCCCGGCCAGTACGCCAACGACTACTTCCTCCAGCACCCGGAGAACGTGCTCGGCACGTTCGAGCAGGGGCGGGCTGCGCAGTACGGGCACACCCTGGCCGTGAAGGCTCCCGAGGGCCAGGACCTCGCGGCCGCGCTCGGCACCGCCTTCGACGGCATCACCGCGGCGGCCCGCAACGAGGGCCGCGACTGGCGGGTCGCGGTCGGCGCGCAGCCGTTCACCGAGGACACGCTGCCCTTCCCCGTCCGCGAGGACGGCCGGAAGGAAGGCTCCTTCCACCTCGTGGACGGCAAGCCGCACGAGGTGGTCGACGGCGAGCTGGTCGCGGTCGAGCGCGCGGGCAAGGAACTGCCCAAGCTCATCGCACTGCGCGACGCCACGCTGAAGCTGATCGAGGCGGAGACCGACCACGACACCCCCGACGCGCAGCTCGACCCGCTGCGCGCCGAGGTGAACCGGCTCTACGACGCCTACGTCAAGGCGCACGGCCCGATCAACCGCTTCACCCTCGCCGAGGGCCAGGTCGACGAGGAGACGGGCGAGAAGGCGGTCAGCCGCCGCTACCCCCGCCTGGGCGGCTTCCGCCGCGACCCGGACTTCGTGTCCGTCCTCGCACTGGAGGACTTTGACGACGAGACGCAGAAGGCGGACAAGGCCCCGCTGCTGCTGCGCCGGGTCAACCGCCGCATCGAGCGGCCCACGTCGGCGGAGACGCCGGAAGAGGCGCTCTCCCTCTGCCTGAACTTCAAGAACAAGATCGACGTCCCCACCATCGCGCAACTCCTGGGCATCGAAGAGGACCAGGTGCCCGACGCGCTCGGGGACCTGGTCTTCCCCGACCCCGACAGCGGCGAACTGCTCACCCGCGGCTCGTACCTGTCCGGGCCGGTCGTGGACAAGCTGGAGCGCGCCGAGTTCCTGCTGTCGCAGGGCCGCGACGACCTCCAGCGGCACGTCGACGCCCTGCGCGAGGTCCAGCCCGAACCGCTGCCGCCGGAGGACATCAAGGCCAAGCTCGGCGCCCCGTGGATTCCGGTGGAGGACGTCACCGCCTTCGCCGAGGAGATGCTGGGCGTGCGCGTCGACATCATCCACGTGGCCAAAACGGCGACGTGGAACGTCGACATGCCGATGACGATCCCGGAGGCCGCGACCAGCGAGTGGGGCACCTCCCGCGTCAACGGCTTCGAGCTGCTCGACCTCGCGCTGAACGGGCAGGCCCCGAAGGTCTACGACACCTTCCGCACGCCCGACGGCGGCTCACGGCGGGTGCGCAACGACAAGGAGACGATGCTCGCGGAGTCGAAGATGACGGCGCTGATGCGCCGCTTCGCGAGCTGGGTGTGGGAGGACCCCGACCGGGCGGACCGCCTGGCCGCCGACTACAACCGCATCTTCAACTCCACCGTCCTGCCCAAGCATGACGGCTCCCACCTGACGGTCGACGGCATGGACCCGGAGTTCAAGCCGTACGAGCACCAGTGGGACTTCGTCCAGCGTGTGCTCAGCGCGGAAGAGGGCTCGCTGTGCCCGTACCCGGTCGGCGCCGGCAAGACGGCCACGATGTTCATGACGGCGGTCAAGCTCAAACAGCTCGGCCTGGTCAACAAGCCGATGATCGTCGTCCCGAACCACCTGCTGGAGCAGATTTCCCGGGATGGCAAGAAGCTGTTCCCGAACGCCAAGATCCTCATGGCGGGCAAGAAGGACCTCGCCGACGCCCGCTCGCGCATGCTGTTCGCAGCCCGGTGCGCCACCGGCGACTGGGACGCCATCGTCATGACGCACAACTCCTTCGGCCGCCTCGGGGTCCACCCCGTCACCGAGGCCACCTACCTGGAGGAGCTGGCCAACGAGTACCGCGTCGCCCTGAGCGCGATCGACGGCGACGACGCCAATCAGCGGCGCATCAAAGAGATCGCCAAGATGGTCGACCGGTTCGACGCCCGCGCCTCCGACCTGCGCTCAAAGGCCACCGACGCCGGTGTCACGTACGAGAACCTGGGCGTGGACTTCCTCCAGGTCGATGAAGCGCACCTGTTCAAGAACCTCGCCCTGCCGGCAACGACCGAGGGCATGTCGCTCGGCAAGCCGTCCAAGCGGGCCACCGACCTCGATCTGAAGCTCATCGTCACCCGCGAGCGCACCGGCCGGGACAACGTCACCGCCCTCTACAGCGGCACGTTCATCTCGAACTCGGTGCGCGAGATGTACGTCTTCAAGCACTACACGATGCCCAAGCGGCTGGAGAAGCTGGGGCTGGGCAGCCCCGACGCCTGGGCAGCGAACTTCATCCAGTTCGAGTCCCGGCCGGAGGTCGGGGTCGACGGTGTCAGCTTCCGCCTCAAACGGCGCCCGGTGGAGTACACCAACGCCGACGAGGCCCTGGCCCTGTTTGCGGAGGTCGCGGAGCTGCGGCCGCCCGAAGCGTTCAAGATCGAGCGCCCGGAGCGCGTCGACCGCTTCGTGGAGATCGAGGCCACCCCGAACCTGGTCCAGTACGTCAGCTCGATCTCCGACCGCATTGACCTGATCCAGCAGGGCAAGGTCAAGCCGTTCGAGGACAACATGCTCAACGTCATCACGGACGGTCGGAAGGCCGCCCTGGACCTTGAGCTAGTCGGGATGGAGCCGGATGGCCCGGGCAAGGCCGGGGCCATCACCAGGAACGTTCTCCAGATCCACGAGGAAACGAAAGACCTCAAGCTTCCCGGCGACCCGGAGGACGTCTCCGGCGGCCTTCAGATCATCTTCTGCGACCTGGGGACCCCGAGCAAGGAACGCGGCAGTCAGGTCTACGGCAAGATCCGCCAGGGCCTGATCGACGGCCTGCCGGAGGAAGGCCTGCCGGGCATCCCGCGCGAGCGCATCCGCTTCATCCACGACTACAACAGTGACCTCGCGAAGGAGCAACTGTTCAGCGACGCCCGTGCGGGCAAGGTCAGCGTGCTGTTCATGTCCTCCGAGAAGGGCGGGACGGGCGTCAACGTCCAGACCCGCGCCGTTGCGCTGCACCACGCCGACCCGCCGCACAAGCCCGCCGAGTGGGAGCAACGCGAGGGACGGGCCTGGCGCCCCGGCAACCTGCTCATCAAGATCAACCGCCCGGTCCAGTTCCTGCGCTACATCGCGCTGAACAGCTTCGACAGCTACATGTTCCAGCAACTGGAACGCAAGCAGCGGCCCATCGTGCAGATCATGTCCGGCCGCAAGGTCGGCCGCGTCATCCAGGAGATCGACCCCGTCGGGGCGGGCTTCGGACAGGCCAAGGCCGTCGCCACGGGCAACCCCATGCTGCTGGAGCTGGCCGACGTCAACGGCGAGCTGACCATGCTGCTCAACGAGGCCGACGGCCACCGGCAGGCGCAGGCCCGCATGAAACGCAAGGTCGAAGTCCTCTCCGACCAGATCCGCGACGCGGAGCGCACCCTGCCCGGCATCCGCGCCATGGCCGACGCGGTGACAGCCGCCGGGGAGGACGACACATGGCGCACCGCCGACGGCCGCCTCATCGACCCCGACGACGTCGCCGGCGTCCTCGCACAGACCGCACAGGGCTCCAAGCCCACCCTCGACCTGGACGCGGGCTACCGCTGGCGAGGCCTGCAAGTCGGCTTCACCTGGCACCGGCGCCAACAGTTCGGCGGGATCGCGTACGACGGATGGGCGCACCTGGTCGGGGGCGGCCACCAGGTCGACGTCCGCCTGAACCTGAGCTGGTTCGGCAAGGGCCAGTCCTGGCGCATCGTCAAGGCACTGGGCGAGGCCGCCGACGAAGCGGTGACCGCCCCGGTCGAGATCGAGCAGAAGGTCGCCAAGTGGCGCGCGGCGCTGGAGGACACCCGCTCCCACATCGGGCGACCCTTCGAGAAGCACGCCGAACTGGAAGCCGTGCGCGAGCGCAAGGCCGCCCTGGAGGAACAGATCTCGGGCGCCGCCATCGCCTCCGGCCGCGAGACCGGGTCGGGCCCGCAGTTCGACCCCGGCGCCGCCGGCGACGGCGGCCGCGAGATGACCGAGGCGGAGATGGCGATGCACGACGCCACCGCCATGGCCGGGATGCTCGGCGGCACGGCCGTCGTCGTCAGCGACGGCCAGATCATCGGTGGCGCCCGTGTGGTCGACCGCACGGACGCGGACCTGCGCACCCCCGACCTCGCCGACCTGGGGCAGTACCAAGAGGCCCTGCGCGCCCTGACCGAGGCCGCGGCCGCCGACGGCGACGTGACCGCCTGGGCGCAGGTCGACGCCAACGAGGGCGACCGGTTCCGCGAGGCCTTCGCCGACTGGGCGCAGGAGTGGGCCCTCGACCAGGCCGAGCAGATCCCCGACACCGACGCGCGCCCGGCCTGGCTGCGCGCCTTCCTCGACTACGAGCCCGAGACCCGGGCCACGCGCAGCATGCTCGTCGCCGAGGCCGCCGGGATCGCCTGGGAGCAGGCCCGGGCCGCCGCCGAACCCGAGGAGACGCAGCCCGCCGCACAGGACACCCCGACTCCTGAGCCGGAACCGGCCCCGGCGCCCGAGGAGTCCGCCGCACCTCCCGCACCGCCACAGGCCGGACCGCAGGAACCGGCGCCGGCCGAACCGGAGGCACCGCAGGCGCCTGCCGAGGGCGAGACCGAACCCGCTCCGGCCCCGGCGGAGGCATCGGACGACGACGCGCGGCAGGCGCTCTGGCAGGACGCGGTCAACGCTCTCGGCGACAACGTCATGGTCGGCCACATCGGCGGCCCGCAGCCTGCCCGCACCCACCAGTCCGCCGGGTGGGCCATCATGGCGGTCCTCAGCGACGACCAGGTGCGCGGACTCGTCAGCGCCGTCGCGGTCGACGGCCAGCCGGTCAGCACGGTGCCCGGCGTGATGCCCACCAACCGGGTCCGGGAGTGGATCGCCGAGCAGCAGCAGACACCGACGACCGCCTTCTACGCCTCCACCAGCAGCGAGCTGCCGCCTGCCCTGCGCGGCGACGGCGACGTCCACCTGTCGACCCGATCGGACGGGCTGACCATCGAACAGGGCGACGTCACCACCACGATCCTGTGGGAGGAACTCCCGGCCTGGATCGACGCCGCGGTGGCGCACAACACCGCCAACCGCGACCCCTTCAAGCCGTGGTGGGCCCACGGGAACCTGGCCGCCGAGATCCACTTCCGGCGCGACGACCGCAACCAGGCCATCCGCACGGCGATGGACGCCCTGGCCGAAGCGCTGCGCGAGACCGTGCCCCCGACCGACGAACAGCTCGCCGAAGCACGCGACCGGTACGCTCCGCCGGCGCCCGCGCCCGCGACGGCTCCGCAGCCCGTGGCCGCCGCCGAGGACGCTCCCGCCGAGGAGAACGAGTCGGAGGAGGTCGCGCAGCTCCCCGAGGGCGCCGTACCGGTCCCGGGTGCCGAGGGCTACCACTACACCGAGGAAGGCCGCACCGTCCGCCTCTACACCGAGGCGGGCGAGGAAGTCGGCACGGCGAAGTGGAGCTACACCAAGTACCGCTACCTGGGCGACGTCCAGGGCGACACCGTCCGGGGCACTGAGGACGGCCCCACCGTGGCCAAGCGCATGGCCAACCACCACGCGGTCGTCTACGGCGACCAGGTGCACCGGCCGACGCTCGATGACCAGGGCCGTGACCCGGTCTGGATTCTGCACAACGGCTCCGACACCCTCGTCTTCGGCGTCAGCCCGGAGGACGACACCGCCCGGGCGGCGATGTGGACCGGCGGCGGCTTCAAGGAGTCCCGCAAGGTCGGCGGCTGGTACCTGCCGCGCACCTGGAAGGAACCGACCCGCAGGCAGCGCGTGGACGACGCCGTGCGCGTCCTCGCGGCCGCCGGGCGCACGGTCACCGTGCACACCAGCCGCCAGGAGCGCCAGCAGCCACCCCAGCGGCCCGCGCGGCTGCCGGAGCTGGAGGTGACGGCGCCGAACCTGGACGAGGTGCCGCAGTTCTACAACGCGCCCCCATTCACCGACCAGGACGATCTGCAAGACGTCCAGGCGCTGGAAGCCGCCTACGACCGGTGGAGCCAGCACCCCACCGTCCAGGCCTACCTCCAGCAGGACAACGACGCCCGGCCCGACGGCTTCGGCACCCCGGACAACCCCATCGCCGAACTGCACATCGCCTACCACCGGGCCCGGTTGGCGCTGCGCGAACCCGTCCCCGGCGGCCCGGACGAGATCGTCCGCCGGGTCTACGGCGTGGCCGCCTGGTGCATGGCCCTGGAGCCTGCCGTGGAACAGGACCTTCTCGACCCCCTCCAGGACGTCTACGCGGCGGCTCACGGCCTCGCCGCCCGCTCGCAGGCCACCATCGCGGCCCTGACCGCCGAACAGGCCGCGGCCGCCGAGAACGCCCCCGCTCCGGCGGAGGAGGCGCCCGCCGCTCAGCAGGAGCCGGGCACCGGGGACCAGCCGGGCGAACCCGCGCCCGCCCCGGACGAGACCACCCCCGCGGCCGCTGCCGAGGAGCAGGGCCCTGTCGACCCCGGCCCGGCCACCCCGGAGCCACCCGCGGCGCCGCCGGCGCCCGCAGCGGACGACGACAGCGACCTGCCCGTCGTGTCCGATGAGTTCGCGATCCTCTACGCCGCCTACCGGGAACTGATGCCCGCGGGCGTTGCCGACGACGGCGTCACCTGGGACACCAGCCGCATCGTCATCACCGGCGACGGCGTCCGCGTCGACGGCACCACGGTCGAGCGGCTGATGGACGCGGGACTGCTGGAGTACGGGGCGACGCTCAACATCGACATCACCCCGGCCGGACGGCAGCGCATCAACGAACTGGAGCGCACCGACCGCCCGGAGCCCGCCGTCGGCGACCGCGTCCTGCTCGTCGCCACCGGCCGGTTGGGCATCGTCGGCGGCTACAAGACCAACGATCAGGGCTTCCGCTACGCAGACGTCGTCTGCGACGTGGAGGGGTGGCCCAACGGCTGGGACACCAACGTCGGCGCCCTCTACCTAGTCACGGTCCAGCCGGGAGCGATGGAGCCGGAGGCGGCCGCCGAGGCATACCGGGTAGCCGCACTGCGCCAGTTCCCCGGCACCCTGACCGACCCCGCCCTGCGTGGGCCCGCACTGGAGACCCTCACCGCCGCGGCACTCGCCGAGCCGCAGGTCGCGCAGGCGGCGCGCGCCAACGACATCAACAACTTCGTCATCGCGCTGGCCTCCTGGACGAACGAGTGGATGACCGGACAGTGGGCGGACGTCCCGCCGGGCGACTGGCCCGACTGGGTTCGTGCCTACTTCCGCGAGGACGACGACGCCGTCCGGGACCGCAACGGCCTGCACTCCGAAGTGGCGGGCCCGGTCTACGCACAGCTCCGGGCCGCGGAGGCGGAACCGGCCCCCGACCTTGCCGAGACCGAGCAGCAGACCACCGAGGCGGAGCCCGTCCCGGAGCCCGCTCCGGGCACCGATGACGAGCCGGAGGAACAGCTCGACCTGTTCGGCAGCGGAAACGACATCACGCCCGCTTCACAGGAGACACCGCCCGACCCCGCCCCGGAGCCCGACCCCGCCCCGGAGCCCGACGCCGTTCCTGACGCCCCGGAGCCTGAGCCTGTTCCGGCACCGGAGGCCCCGGAGCCCGACCCTGCCCCTGCCCCGGAGCCGGAGCCGGAGCCGGAGCCGGAAGTGGCGGGCGGCGCGGACGAAGGACAGCTCGACCTCTTCGGCGAGGCGGTTCCCGCGCCAGCGCCCGCGCAGCGCCCCGGCCGCCGGCGTGGTCGGAGCGAGCCGGAACCCGCCGTCTCACCGGGCACCGAAGGGGCCCCGGACGGGCGGCTCGGCGTGTACGGGCACGCCGACCACGGCGAGTGTGAGCGCTGTGGAGCCACCGACACCGACCGCTACACCGTGGTGCTGCACTGGATGGGCCCGGACCATGCGGAGATGGCGGCCGAGTGCGGCCCCTGCGTGGAGTTGACCTTGGGCCTGCCCTACCAGCAGTACCGGAGCCTCGCCGACCTCGCCGAGGCACGGCGCGACGGCGTACGCATCCAGCCCCGGCCCCACCCGGAGGACGACGAGATCGTCTACCGGCGCACCGCCGAGAACGAGTGGACCAGCGTCCACCGGCCGACGGGTCAGCGCTACCGCACCGCGAAGGAGGCCGAGAGCGGGTACAGGGGCTTCGTGACGCGTGACCTGTCCGGCGTGTCCGTGGGTACCGGCGTCTCCGTCGGCTCCATCGTCGAACTCACCGAACGGGCCGCGCTGGGGCGCACCGCCGAGACCCACCCCAACGACAGCGACGACTGGGTCTACTTCACCTACGGCCAGGACCTGAAGGAACTCGGCATCCCCGAAGGCGAGTCCGTCACCGCCCGCTCGACGGGGGCCCGCCGGAACCGTGCGCCGCTGGACCACGGACCGCTGTGGGACCTGCGCATCGGCGAGACCGACTTCACGGTGGAGATGGTCTACCAGCAGGGACTGCCGGGTCAGGACGGTCACCGCCTGGAGGTGACGGGCCCCGGGGACGCGACCACGCGCCACCCCCAGTGGGAGGGCGTGCTGGAGTGGGCCCGTCAGCGCGTGCGTGATGCCCAGACGGAGCGGGCGGCCGCCGCGACCGCAGCGCCGCCGACGGTGCAGCCCGCTCCCGACCCGGAGCCCGAGGAGGCCCCGGTCGACGCGCCCGTAGCGGAGACGGCCGCGCCGGACGACGCTCCCGCGCCGGACGACGCTCCCGCGCCGGACGACGCTCCCGCGCCGGA